>CAIRNL010000255.1 GCA_903879975.1 uncultured Chloroflexota bacterium
GGCGTCACCCTCTGTGTCAGCCAGCGCCTGTTCCAGCTGGGTCTGTAACTCGCTGTTCGCCAGATACTCGGTGTAGGCGCGGTAGGCAGAATACAGTTGCCCATAGTTGATGTTCTGCACGAGCTCGCGGTTGAATGCGGCTGCCATCCCTGCATTGGCCGTTCCACCCGGATCGAGATACGCTTGAAAGAGCGAGATGACCACCATGACGATCGTGGCAAGCAGTGCCGAGAGCGTGACAAAAGCGGTCAGCCGGCTGCTCTTCTCTGGCTCAGACTCTGCCTCCGGCTCAGCCGCAGCGGCAACCTCTGCTGGCTGTGTGGCCAAATCGACAATCTGGGTCAGCTGCGCAGAGACCTGGGCCAGTCTTGCCTCATTCTGCTCCAGGCGCTGCAGCAAACGCTGCACGACGTCGTTGTTTTGTGGATCGTCCATTTCCTTTTTCCCTTGTCTGGCTCAGCTACCAGCCTGACGATACACGCCAGCTTGATCATTCACCGCGATCCGATGCACGCCCGAATACTCTAACCACCCGGTTGGATGGGAACTGAACCCCTCCATACTCTTGTGGATCGCCATCAGCACCGGGATGAAGCAGGGAATAATCATCGCAGCGTCCCGCATGATCAACTCCTGCACCGCACGATATTGTTCCGCGCGACGGGCCGGGTCTGATTCGCTGCGGCCAGCCTCGATCATGCGGTCTAATTCTGGATTGACATAATGACTATAATTCGTCGGCGCCTGCGAATAATAGCTGCTCGTGAGCGTTTCGTCCACACTGGGACGCATCCCCCACGCAATTGCGTGCAACGATGCCCTGCCTGCATAGTCAGTCAGGTAAACATCGGGCGGCACGGAGATGACTTCGATCTCGATGCCGGCGGGCAACGCCATTGTCTGAAACAGCTGCGCCATTTCTACCAGGCCCGGTGCAATCGGCGATGTAATCAAGCTCAATTGTAACCCATTCGGGTAGCCGGCCTGCAACAACAACTGGCGCGCCTGCTCTGGATCGTACGGGCGCGGGGTCAGCTCTGCCTGAAAGGGGTGCACCGGGGCGATCGGCTGATCGCTGGCCAGGACACCGCGCCCGGCCAGCACCTGCTGCTGGATTGCCGCACGATCCATACACAGCTTCATGGCTTCGCGCACGCGGGGGTTATCAAACGGTGGAAGGTCTGCCCGCATCACAATCGCTTGAAAGCGTGCGCTGGGCACCTCCTGTACTGTCAGGCTGGGATTGCTGGTAAAGGTTTCCAGACTCGGAGGGGGAACATCCGGGATCAGGTCAATTTCATTGGCGAGCACTGCCTCCACCTGCTCTGCAATCGAGGAGAAATAGCGATATTCGAGGGTATCGAACTGCATCTCATATCCCTTGTTCCAGTAGTCGGTGTTGCGTGCAAAGCGGATCGATTTGCCGTGCTCCGTCTCGGCAACGCGCCAGGCCCCAACCCCCACCGGTTGTGTGGACAACGCGGCAGAGCTGATGTTGTTGGGCACGATGCCTGTGAGCGGCGCCCCCACCAGCAGGGGGAGATCGGCATTGGGGGATGAGAGCACAAAGCGCACCGCATACTCATCCACTACTTCAACCTGCTCGATAAAATCGAAAATGAGGCGTATCGGTGATTCCAGCACAGGGTCGAGGATACGGTTGAAGGTGTAGGCCACATCGGCGGCTGTCATCAATGCTCCGTTGTGAAACCGGACGTCGCGCTGTAGCTCAAAGCTCCAGGCAAGGCGGTCTGCTGTTGTCTGCCAACTGACGGCCAGCAGCGGCTCCGGGGTCAAGTCTGGCCTGATGTAGGTGAGGGCGTCGTAAAGGGCGTAGGCGCACTGCACTGCCTCCATCGACCGGGAGCGTGCGGGGTCGAACGAGTCTGGATAATTCAGGAAGGCGACGCGCACAACGGAGATGTCCAGGCCAGCATCGGGTTCTGTGCCGATCGATCCGAATAGCGGTGCCGTGGCCGTGTTGTTGCTGCAGCCGCCGGCCAACAACAGGCCGGCGACCCCCATGTACCTGAGCAGATCACGCCGTGTCAGCTGTGCGATTCTTGGAAATTGTCTGCGCATGAGTTTCTCCGCTGGTCAGTGCTGTA
>CAIRNL010000256.1 GCA_903879975.1 uncultured Chloroflexota bacterium
TCGCTTCTTCAGTAGCGGCAGCCTCTACTGTCGGCAACTGCATTGCCGACTCTTCCATCGGGGTAGCAGTTGGAAGAACGGACGTCGGCGTTGCGGTCGGCGGCACAGGCGTGTTCGTCGCGGTCGGCGTTGCGGTCGGCGGCACAGGCGTGTTCGTCGCGGTCGGCGTTGCCGTCGGCGGCACAGGCGTGTTCGTCGCGGTCGGCGTTGCTGTCGGCGGTACAGGCGTATTTGTCGCAGTCGGCGTTGCCGTCGGCGGTACAGGCGTATTTGTCGCGGTCGGCGTTGCCGTCGGCGGTACAGGCGTGTTCGTCGCGGTCGGCGTTGCCGTCGGCGGTACAGGTGTGTTCGTCGCGGTCGGCGTTGCCGTCGGCGGTACAGGCGTATTTGTCGCCGTCGGCTCGGGCGTGTTGGTCAACGTAGCTGTTGGAGTCACTGCTGTTGCACCCGCTGAACCACCCTGGTCGGCTCCTGCCTCCGGTCGCTGCGGGGGGATCAGGACAGAGTCGATCACCTGGATGATGCCATTATTGGCTTCTACGTCGCGCTGCACGATAGGCACACCATTGACGCGGACTTCCTCTCCCAAGGTAGTAAAGACCAGCAGGTTGCCCTGTGCCGCCGTATCGAGACCGGCAGCAACCAGTTCCTCAGCAGTGTAGCGATTCAACAGGATGTGGTAGAAGAGAACGTTCTCCAACGCAGCCCTGTCCGCTAGCAATGCGTCCAAGGTGCCGGGTGGCAACTTGGCAAATGCATCGTCGGTCGGCGCAAAGATAGTGTACGGCCCACTCCCGGCGAGGTCATCTAGTAGGCCAGCTGCCTCAGCAGCATCGACCAACGTGGTGAAGCCCGAGAGATTAGTTGCAACAGCGGCGATCGGCTCACCCGTTGGCGACGGCGCAGGAATCGCTGTGGCTGCCATTGCGGCGCCTTCTGCTTTTTCATCAGCAGCAGGCGGCAGGAGAACCTGGTCGATCACGTGGATGATGCCATTGCTAGCCTGCAGATCAGGGGTCAGGATGTGAGCACCGTTGACTGTGACACCGCCGTTGATTGCGAATGTTACGGGCTTGCCCTCCAACGTAGCAGCATTCATACCATTCACGATCTGGTCAGCCGTGATTTCACCATTGATGACGTGATACTTGAGGACTTCCGCCAACGCAGCGGGATCGGCCAGCAAGTCGGCCAGAGCGCCTTCGGGCAACGCGCTGAAGGCTTCCTCACTGGGTGCAAAAATGGTGAACGGACCGTCGCCGCTCAACGCGTCGAGAAGTCCAGCCGCTTCGAGAGCTTGTGCCAGAGTGGGGAACGCGCCTGAAGCCACAACGGTATCAACCAGATTGAGCGATCCATCGGCAACTTCCTCAAGCGCGGCAGTCGGCGCCTCGGCGGGTGTTTCTGCAACCGCTTCTTCGGCAGGGGGTGGGGAAAGAACGGCGTTAATCGCGTGCACAACACCATTAACGGCGTCGAGGTCAGGCGATATCACAGTGGCGTCATTGACAGTTACTTTGCCATCCTTGATTTCGATAGATACCGGCGCGCCCTGCAACGTGTCCACATCACCATCGGCTAGATCGGCCGACATCACCTTACCGGCGACAGCATGATAGAGGAGAAGTTGGGTCAGTTGCTCAGGATCGGCGAGCACAGCATCCAGCACATCTGATGGAATGTCGGCAAAAGCATCGTTTGTCGGCGCAAAGAGCGTGACCTCATCGCCGCCTGCCAGCACATCACCCAGGTCGGCTTCAGCAACGGCTGCTGCGAGTGTGGAGAACTGCGGGTCACTCAGGACAATGCCGCGTATCGTCTGTTCGCTGCCGGTGATCTGGAAGGGCTTGACGACTACCCGATCGCGTACAGACACTGGGACATCAGGTCCATCAGGGAATTCGTATGTGCCGACCTCGCCTGCATCCTCATGCAGCATGGCATAGAGGGTGTCAGTTACTTCGGCTGGGTCGACTTCGACCTTGACGTTGGCGCTGATCCCGCCGGCCACCGCTGTATAGCCAATGGCGGAGCCGGGCTGGCCATCAGCATCAGCGTGAATCACGACCCATCCCGGCCCGCCCGACGTTAAGCGCGTGACGTTGACCGTGTTATCAATGACAGGCTGGTCCACGGTAAAGACGTCAGGCGTAAATTGGGCGAGCACAGCTGGCGCAATGCCCAGTAGTGCCAGCAAAATCAGCACACTACTGAGCACATAAGTGCGTTTTGGCATAAGCGGCTCCCGATTTGCAGTGCGATTCTTGAATAAAGAGTTAATTAGTGCCGAATGGAATGCGTACGCCACATTCCATCATGATCAGTGGGGGGGTACTGTCGGCCCTGATCAATATTCTAATTCACTTTTTGCCCAAGTGCAATGTGTGCAAAACACAAAAACAAAACTCGTGCATATGGAATTTGGCTACCCTACGTGACAGCGATACCCGTGTAGACTAACGATTCTGAAATGCGTCCTAACGGGTGCAAGTGATTTTTCGGTCGGCACAGGAGAGAACCGTGAACAACGCACCGGAAATGGCGCCTTATGCACGTCATGTTCTTATTTGTACAGGAGCATACTGTGATCCAGGCGGGCAGGGGGAGCGCCTGTATCGCCGGCTCAGCCACTATCTGGGCGAGTTGGGCGCGTACGACAATCCCGTACGGGTCAAGCGCGGCGTGACGCCCTGCTTGGGCGTATGCTATGGTGGCCCACTGCTCGTCGTTTATCCTGACGGCATCTGGTACCATAGCGTCGACGATGCCCTTCTACGCCGGATTGTCGAAGAGCATCTGTGCCACAACAAACCAGTGGCAGACTATATTTTCCACCGACTGCATGGCGCCCAGCTGCCCGGATCGATCGTTCGATAACCTCGTGTCACCCGGCACGGTGCAGGGACTGTGCCGCATCCAGCGCATCGGCAATCGCTGCAGCGACGTCCATGGCCGCTTGCTCAGTTGTCTCACGTACCAGCAGCAACAGAAACTCTATATTTCCAGCAGGTCCCGGCGCCGGCGACACGGTGAGTGCGACGGTCACAAGACCCAGATCGTGTGCGCAGGCAATCGTCTCCTCCAGCACACGGCGATGTGTGCGCGCATCCCGCACGACTCCACCCTTCCCCACATGTCCGGCGCCCGCTTCGAACTGCGGCTTGACCAAGGCGATGATCCGCCCGTCCGGTTTGAGCAGACGCAACGCGGCCGGCAGCACCAGCGCCAGACTGATAAAGCTGGCGTCGATCACGACAATATCAACGAGGGCGCCGTCGGGCAACGCTGTGAGGTGGCGAACATTCGTGCGGTCCAGTACCACGACGCGTGCGTCAGTTTGCAGCTTCCAAGCGAGCTGGCCGTAGCCAACATCAATAGCGTAGACTCGGCTGGCGCCGTGCTGGAGTAAGCAATCGGTAAAGCCGCCCGTACTTGCGCCAATATCCGCTGCAACGAGTGCCGAGACGTCGACAGCGAAACGGTGCAGCGCAGCCTCCAACTTCAGCCCGCCGCGGCTCACATAGGGCAGCGCTGCGCGCACACGGATCGCAGCATCGACGGGCACGCTTCTGCCTGGCTTGTCGTGGCGCACGCCGTCTACCGACACCTCGCCGGCCATGATCAGGCGCTGAGCCTGCTGCCGACTCTCTGCGAGCCCGCGCTGCACCAGGAGAAGATCAAGCCGTTCTTTTTTGGCTGCAACGCTCATGTTGTCGAGTCCTTGCCCGTGTAAAATTTCACTAATTGCCCTGTATCCAGTACCATTACAGGTTGTACCTGTTGGCGCGTTGCAACACCGAGGACCTGGTTATGTCATCTAAATCTCCACAGGCTGCCGCTGCCATGTCGCGCAATAATTTCATGGGGCTCATCAAAACCATGCGTCTCCGCCAGTGGACAAAGAGCCTCATTGTCTATGCGGCGCTGGTCTTCGACGGAAAACTCTTTGTGCCCGATCTCTTCCTGAAGACTACGGGCATCTTTCTGGCCTTCTGTCTGCTGTCGAGCAGCGTCTATATTTTGAACGATTTGGTCGACATAGAGAAAGATCGTCAGCATCCACGCAAGCGAGCGCGCCCGCTGGCAAGCGGACAGTTAGATCTGCGCGTTGCAGCAACAGCAGCCGTACTCCTGGCAGTCATCGCCATTGTTGCAGCGTTTGCTGTCAACACTTGGGCCGGTGTCATATTACTCATCTATCTGGCGCAGAATTTTGCCTACAGCTTCCAGCTCAAGAATGTCGTCATCATTGATGTGATGGTATTGGCACTGGGATTCTTGCTGCGTGTGATGGCTGGTGTTGCCGTCGTGCAAGTGGAGAACTTCAGTCCGTGGCTCTACGTCTGTGTCACGCTGCTGGCTCTGTTTCTGGGGTTCGGCAAACGACGCCAGGAGATCGTACTGCTGGAGGACGACGCCGGCAACCATCGCTCCAGTCTGCTGGAATACAACCTGCCCCTGCTCGACCAGATCATCGGTATGGTTGTGACGGCGACGCTCGTTGCGTATACCTTCTACAGCTTTGACGCGACCACGGCGCTGGCCCACTCACGGATGCTGTTGACCGTGCCCTTCGTCTTTTACTTCCTGACCCGCTATCTCTACCTGGTGCACGTAAAGCACCTAGGCGGCGCCCCGGACGAGCTCCTGATCGAGGACCGGCCGTTGCTCGTCAACAGCGCGCTATGGGCAGTGTCGGTTGTGTTGCTCATCTACGTGTGGAAATGACAGGATGACAAGATGGAGGAAGTGACAGAAGGAATGGACGATTGGTCTTTCAGCCCTCCTCCTCTCTCATCTTGTCACCTCCTCATTACTCTTCCTGCACGAACTGCGACCACTCACCTTCCATGCCGTCGTCGGTGACACCGTAAAAGACACGCACCCTGTCGCCCTCACGCAACACAAGATCGTAGCGCGCCTTGCCAGCGCGGCGTTCGACGCGGATGAACCCAGTGTTGTTGCGCCACTGAAGCTTGGTGGGATCGATAGGGTTGTCTTCGTACTGCTGGATCGCATAGCTCCACAGTTTGCGGGCTCCCTTGCGCGTCACATTTTTGATGACGTGGCCGTTACGCATATCGCGAATCGTGTAGAAGCGATGCCCGTTGCGTTCTTCGCTGTCGACGATCTCAACGCCGATTTGCGGAAGGTAAAAGGTGGCATCATTGGTTGGAAGGGTAGGTGCAGCACCGGCAACCAGGAGTGGCGCAGCCGAGGCTTGCGCGGCTTTACCATGATTGCGCCCAGAGCCGCCCTTACGGCCGTCACGTCCCCTTCGTCCACCCTTTTCCTCGCTCTTCTCCGCCAGCGGTATCTCGGCGACGTCCGATGCCTTTTCAGAGACCGGCAGTTCGACGACGGACTCTGGTTCCGGTTCGGTCTCCACCTCGAAACCCAGCGCCTCACGCACAAGGGCCACGATTTCGTCGCGCACGGCCAGGCTGGTTTCCGCCTCGTCGCGCACATAGAACTTGTGATCGTCTAGCGCATAGGGCAAGTCAGGCCCCTTCGGCACGTGCACGCGCAGAACTTTGGCGCCCTGGCTCTGAATCAGGTCGATCTTCAGCTCGATCTGGGGCGCCAAGCGATCGCTGATGGCCTTGCGAATGTCCTGTTCGACTATCGTTGGCGCCGACAAACTGCGCAGCTTGCCCTTGCCAGGTTTAGCCCCCACGTAGGCAACGCCGCCTGCGGTATTGGCAAAGGCACAGATGTCGGCTAGGATTGCGTCGAACTTACCACCCCGCACCGCCGCCGATTCGTGGAAGCTCTGCACCAGCGTTGGCCCTTCGTCACGCACGACATCCAGCGGGTCGAAGGGTTTGTCCGCTGGGCGCGCTGGCCGCACGCGATCGAACTGCTTGGAACGCAGCGCATTGACCAATGCATCGTAGGTCGGCTCGTCGAGCAGCAACTCGGTTGCGCGATCGCCGATACCCAGGCGCTTAGGATTCTTAGGGTCCATGATCAGGCGATGGGCGTCGCTGCCTTGCAGACAGTGCATGCGCCGCGGGTATTCGGCCTTGCTGCCGTTGAAGAAGCGCGCCGTCGATCGCCCCGAACGATCGAGATCGGTCACCTCCATAGCATCTAGATTCAAATCCTGCGTATAGGCAATTTTAGTCTGGCCACCAAAGGGAAAATTGCGCATGGCTACGCCATGAGTGCTGTTGGCGTGCGCAGCGATGACCAATCCACCCGCTTCCCGGATCATGCGGTAGGCTGTCAGCACATCAGTTGTGGCGCCAGTTTCGGTGCTGCCCTCGTCCAGTTTCGCTGCTGGCACTTTCATGGAGAGCAAAACATGTTCAAGCTGGCGCACCGACATCTCAGGCGGGAAAATGGCCAGGATATGAAAGCCAAAGGTGGCGGTAAACTCAAATCCGGGAAAAACGACTACCTGGTTGCCCAGTGCACGCCACTCGCTCAAACGCTGTTGCTCTTCCGGGGTGAGGCGGCCCTGCAATTCGAGTTGGGTCAGCCAATCCAACTCCCGACGGATAGCACCAATACCAGCCACCGTGTTATGGTCGGTGATGGCCACAATGTCAAGGCCTTGGTCGACCACCCTGCGCAGCCACTCCAAATAGGTGACGCCGGGCTCTTCGTAGTCCCGCGATGCTGGTGTATGCAGGTGAAGATCGGCTTTATACCACTTGCGTTGCGGTTTGCCACCCTGCACTGCCTGCGGGGTGCTCATATTCGATTTTTTCTTGCGACTCACAGAATTCTATAACCTCCCGTACGCGTCCTGGACGCCGAACGGATTGAACACTACTGCTGAGAAGAGGTCCTTCTCAGCCAATGACTTTTAACATAACAGTTCACACTTGTCTAGTTTTGTCTGTAGCCGAATCGTTCAGAGACGCTACACAGGAATGTGCCTGGCAAGATATTCGCCAGGCACATTCGATACTCAGTTCAGTTGTGATGCCAGCAAACGTGACTACAGCGTTCGTGGTATCCTCGTGTCCTGTGTCTTGCGCCGCCGTCCTTGCGCGCCTGCGGCTGGCGCAAGTTGCGGCTGCTGGCCATGCGATGGGGTACGCGCCTCATCCGGTGAAAGCAGTGCCGCCACCAGAACCTGGTCGACCGTGTCTGCAAAGATAAACTTCATCTGGCTGCGCACAGCTTCGGGCAAATCGTCCAGGTCCGACTCATTGCGTCTCGGCAGGATGACCGTGTCCAGGCCGTAGCGCGCTGCGGCCAGCACCTTCTCCTTGACCCCGCCAATGGGCAGCACCTTGCCACGCAGCGTGATCTCGCCGGTCATGCCCAGCTTGGGCCGCACAGGGCGGTTGGTCAGCAGGCTCGCCAGTGCCGTCGCCATAGTGATGCCGGCACTCGGTCCATCCTTTGGGATCGCTCCCTCTGGAATATGCAGATGCAGGTCGGTGGTGTTGAAAAACTCTGGGTCGATGCCCAGGCTAGCGGCACGGCTGCGGATGTAGCTCAACGCTGCCTGCGCACTTTCCTTCATGACATCACCCAGCTGCCCCGTGAGCGTATAGCCCTTGTTGCCAGGGACGCGGGTCGCTTCGAAAAAGGTGATGTCACCCCCTACTTCAGTCCACACCAAGCCGATTGCGACGCCCGGGTTCTCCAGACGTTCCTCGATTTCCTCATCAAAGAACTTTCGTTTGCCCAAATAGGAGGCCACATCTTTGCGCTTAACAGTGCGGCCACGCTTGATTTCGCCAGCTGCCACTCCTGCTGCAATCTTGCGGCAGATCTTGCCGATTTGGCGCTCCAGGCTGCGCACGCCTGCCTCGCGCGTATAGCCCTGGATCATCTCGTGCAGCGCATCGTCAGAGAGCTTGACCTCACTAGGTCGCAGGCCGTTCTCCTTAATCTGCCGCGGGATAAGATAGCCTTTGGCAATATTGACCTTTTCGTCCTCCGTGTAACTGCTGAGTTGAATGATCTCCATACGATCCCGCAGTGCCGGGGGGATCGTATCGAGCACATTGGCCGTCGTAATGAAAAGGGTCTGGCTCAGATCGAACGGCACATCGAGGTAATGGTCGCGAAACTCACGGTTCTGCTCTGGGTCGAGCACTTCCAACAACGCGCTGCTCGGATCGCCGCGAAAATCGCGGCCCAATTTGTCGACTTCGTCAAGCATGAAAATGGGATTACGGCTCTCGATACGGCGCAGGCTCTGGATAATGCGGCCAGGCATTGCGCCGATATAAGTACGCCGGAAGCCGCGGATATCTGCTTCGTCGCGCACGCCACCCAGAGCCAGCCGCACAAACTTGCGGTTCATTGCGCGAGCGATGCTGATGCCCAGGCTGGTCTTCCCGACACCTGGCGGCCCCACGAAGCAGAGCACCAGACCCTCGCGCTCGCGGCGAATCTTGTCGCCCACATTCTCGTTGTCATCCCGCTGTTTGGCGCGGCGATCGAAGCGCAGCTTACGCACGGCCAAAAATTCGAGGATACGCTCCTTGATCTCGCTCAACCCGTAGTGATCCTCGTCCAGTACCTTTCGCGCACGATGGATATCCAGGTTATCCGTGGTACCGTTACGCCACGGCAAGCTCACCATGAGATCGAGATAGGTCTTGATCACGCTATATTCGGCAGCCTGGATCGGCATGCGTCGCATGCGGGCAAGTTCCCGGGTGGCCTCCTTTTCGGCTTCCTCGCTCATGCCGGCCGCCACAATTCGTGCTTCAAGTTCGCGGATGTCGGCGGCCTGCTCGTCTTCCTCACCCAGTTCTTTCTGGATGGCGCGCATCTGCTCACGCAGGAAAAACTCACGCTGCATGCGCTCCATCTCGCCCTGTGCCTCGGATTGGATCTTGCGGCCGAGTTCGAGCACCTCGACTTCTTTTTTGAGCAACTGGATCAGGCGCATCAGCTTTCCGCTGACACTATCCATCTCCAGGATGGCCTGGGCATCAGCGGCGCGCAGGCGCATGCTGCTCGCCACCAGATAGGCGAGCTGGCGGCCATCGTCCACGTTGATGGACATGACCGTCAATTCGTCTGGCATCTGCGGTTCAAGTTCGATAAGCTTGCGGAAGAGGTCCTGGACGGCGCGCATGAGGGCGTCCATCTCGAGGCCTGCCTCCAACGTCTCAGGGATAATCTCGACCCGGGCACGGAGAAAAGGCTGCTGCTGCGTGTACTCCAACAGCCGCACACGCTCCAGACCCTGCACCAGCAGGCGCATCGTACCGTCAGGCGTCTTCAAGACGCGGTGTACCTGTGCCGCCGTACCGATCGTATAAATCTCGTGTGGCGCTGGCTCATCGATCTCTTCGTTCCTACTTGTGACAAGGGCAATAATGCGATTGTTCGGCAGAGTGTTCTCAACCAGCCGGATGCTGCGCTCCTGGCCAATGGGCAGGGGCAGCCACATCATGGGATAGACGACGACCCCACGCAACGGCAACACTGGTAAATCATCGGTGACGATCGGCTCATTGGTGCGTTCGGCGGGCAACGTCTGTTCGCGGAACTCCTCGGATTCGTAGAGTACTTCGTCCTCGTCTTCATCGTCCCAATCACCCATTTCAAAATCCATCATATCGTAGTTCATGCCATCTGGCCTATGGATATCGTGTATACTATATCGGAATGAAGGGCACAGATACGGCACTTCATGACCGATGCTAAGACAGATTTGTCCGAGCGGCAATCTATCTATTGTATCATAGGTAGGCACAAGTCCTGTCACCTATTCTGGTGCCTTGATACATTCTGCAAATCTGGTACAGTAGGTTCTCATGGTCACCCTTTTGCGCGCAGGAGGCTGCGTCGCCTGCATGCGGCCAGCGGAGAGGAACATCTGGTGCAAACAGCTCAACGTACCACAGCCGAATTCATCGAGGCGCTGGCAGCGGGCCAACCTACACCGGGGGGCGGCGGTGCAGCAGCGCTCACGGGCAGCCAGGCAGCTGCCCTGGTCAGTATGGTCATCCACTTCACCGTTGGCAAGAAGAAATATACTGAGGTAGAGGAGGAGATGTGCGGGTATCTAGTGCAGAGCGAGGCGCTGCGCGTGGCATTGCTCACAGCCGTCGACGCCGACGCGGCAGCTTTCGAGGCCGTTGCCGCTACCTATGCCATGCCCAAGGAGACGGACACGGAGAAATCTGAGCGCACGGCTGCTCTGCAGGTTGCACTCAAGCATGCTGCGGTTATACCCTTCGACGTTGCTGAGCAGTGCCTGACGATCATCAAACTGGCCGAGCCGGTCGGTGCCAAGGGCAACAGCAACGTCGTCAGCGACGCAGCGGCTGCGCTTTACCTGGCCTATGCTGCGCTGAAGAGCGCCATCGTCAACGTCAACGTCAACCTAAAGTTCATCAAAGACGAGCACTTCGTCAGTGAGTGGACGGCCAAGGTAGACAACCTGCTGGACGAGACCGAGGCCAGCTACACCACGGCGAAGCAGGCGATTGCGACAGCGCTGGAGGTCTCCTTATGAGCGTGGAACTGCTTGACGGCCGCGCCCTGGCCAAGGAGTTGCGCGAATCGCTCAAGAACGACTTTGCAGCCCTGCGCACGCGAACCGGCATCAACCCGACATTGGCAGTGCTACGCATTGGCGACGACGACGCCAGCGCCGGCTATGCGCGCGCCATCCAGAAGACATGTGACGGCGTAGGGGTGGATTTCCGTGCGGTGGACATGCCTTTTGCTGCGCAGCAGAGCGAGGTCGAAGAGGCACTCAACGATCTCAACACTGCGCCCGCAGTGCACGGCATCATGATCCTGGAGCCAGTGCCGGAGCATATCAGCCATGCCGCACTCGTTGACCTGCTCAACCCGGCCAAGGACGTAGACGGTGTGCATCCCGTCAACGCCGGACGCCTGCAAGCAGACCGTCCGCCCTACTTCGTGCCTGCCACGCCGGCCGGGGGTGTCCGCCTGTTGGAAAAGGCTGGCGTCTCCTTCAAAGGCAAAGAAGCCGTCATCGTCGGGCGCAGCGACATCGTGGGCAAACCCATGGCCATGCTCCTGCTGCACCGTCACTGCACAGTCACACTCTGCCACAGCCGCACCGTCGATCTGCCTGCAGTCTGCCGCCGCGCCGATATTCTCTGTCTGGCCATCGGCCGTGCGGAAATGGTCAAGGCCGACTGGGTCAAACCCGGCGCGATCGTTGTCGATTTCGGCACGACCTACACAAACGACGGTCTCAAGGGTGACTGTGACCAAGCTGGCGTAGCCAAGGTAGCAGGCCTGTTGACGCCTGTGCCCGGCGGCACCGGCCCGGTGACAAATGTGATACTGATGGAAAATCTACTGCGCGCGGCAGAGCGGGCGGCCAGCGCCTAAAGCGACGGAATGAGAAACCAGCCAGCCAAGCATGATGACGACCCAATCTCAGAGCGCCGAGGCCTTGCCGCACAGCCCAGCCGCCGAGCGCACTGCATCGCTCGGCTTCAGCGCCAGCCAAGGCCATCTGCTGGCCCTGGCTATCTATGTGCTGGCCACCCTCCTCTACACCTGGCCGCTGGCACTGAATCTGGCTACCGCCATCCCAGGTGACAGCTTTGACGGCTGGCAGAACTACTGGAACCAGTGGTGGATCAAGCAGGCGTTGATCGACCGTCTCGCCAATCCACTCTACACCGATATCATCTATTACCCTACTGGCGTCACGCTCTATTTTCAAACGCTCAATCCATTCAACGGCGCTACGACCCTGCCAATCCAGCTTGCCTTCGGGCTGATCCCAGCCTACAACGCCGTGGTTTTCCTGAGCTGGGTGGTCGCTGGCTACGGCATGTTCCTGCTTGCGCGCTGGGTAATGGGTATGGGCGTCTTGGGATTGCAGTTGCCCATCGGTACAACACGGTCCGGCTATGCGGCGGCTCTCGTGGCCGGGCTGATCTACACGCTGGCGCCCTTTCACATGGCGCATCTCCTCGGCCACATGCAGGTCATGAGCCTGCAATGGTTGCCCTTCTACGTGTTGGCGCTGATGCGTGCTTTGGGCCAAGCCGGGCGCGGCCAACGCTGGCTGCGCAGCGCTCTGTGGGCAGCGCTCTTTCTAATCCTCAGCGGCCTATGCGACTGGTATTTCGTGCTCTATCTCTTTCTCTTTACCAGTGCGACGGTCTTTTGGCTGTGGCTGACCACCCCTGGGCAACCAACTCTACGCAAGCTGTTGCGGTTCATGGTGTCGCCAGCGGTAGCGGGGGGCATTTTTGCCGTAGCGCTCAGCTTTTGGCTCCTCCCGATGGTGATGGAGGCGTTGCGCTTTCGCTTCATGGTGCGCCCCTCCGCTGACCTCTACATTCTCAGTGCCAGTGTCATGGATTTCCTGGTGCCCAATCGGTTGCACACGCTTTTCCGTCCAGAGAGCTTCACGTGGATCGGCAACCAAATTGCGCCCGTAAGCGAGCGCACGATTGCGATCGGCTACGTCGCTCTGGTGCTGGCGATTGCCGCTTTGTTTCTAGCACGGCGCAAAGCGAGCTTCTGGTGGGCGATGACACTCTTCTTCTTTGTGCTGGCGCTGGGCCCGCAATGGCATTTCGGCAACATCACCATGGACGATATTCCTGCGGCTGCGCTGCGCGGTGAGGAGTTGGCGAGTTGGACGCCATATGGGTTGCTCAACAAGCTGGTACCCTTTATGCGCATCAGCCGCAGCGTCAGCCGCTTTGCACTCATGGTGCAATTGTGCGTGGCAGTTCTAGCTGGCATAGGTTTCTGGCTAGGTATCGAGTGGCTGCGCGGGCGGCTAGCGAACATCGCTGCGCCCCGCCTACACCTTGCCAATAGCGTCGGCGCTGGGTTCATTCTTCTCCTGCTCTTTGAATACTGGGTGGCGCCCTACCCTCTCAGCCCGCCCGACACACCGGCCTACTACGCTGCGCTTGCCGCCGATCCCGACCCGCGCGCCGTGCTCAACCTACCCATGAACTACGATCGTCCCGGCTATCTACTTTACCAGACCGTGCACGGCAAGCCACTGACCGTGGCTTACATCAGCCGCAACGACCCGCGCACGCTCACCGAACGCGTTCCAGTGCTTCAACACTTCCGCCACCTGGGGCCAGACATCCTCGACGGCGCTCCAGAGCAAGTCGCCGCAACCGTCTTCGCCGACCTCGGCGTCGGCACCGTCGTACTGGATCGTTACAAGATGCCGGGCGGCGACGAACGCGCCTACACCGAAGCACTAGCTGCCGCCATCTTTGCTGGGCAGACACCGACTTACTCCGACGAGCGACTCACCGTCTACAAGGTGGCGAAAGCCGATGTGCCCCAGCCCTATATTGAGCTAGGCCCCGCAAACTGGGGGCCGCTGACCACACCGGATCACGGGCTTGCCTTCCGCACGTTGCTGGACGGCAGCGCTGAAGTTACGATCCATCACGCACCGGAACGCGGCCAGGTGCGCCTGCGGTATGGCTACAGTGCACCGGCAGGCGTCTACATTCACCTGGTAGGGGATGAGACGGTGCTGGCTGCCACTGTTGCCAGGAGGGGCGAAGTTATCGTCGATCTGAGGGTTGCCCGGGAGCGCGCCCGACAGGCAGGTCTGGCCACAGAACCGATGCGATTGGAAGTGCGCGCCGATCGACCGGTGCAGGTGGAACGAATATCGCTCGACCCTGACACGCCATAAGCCAGCATCGACTCCACCGCTATGAAGGGGGAGCTCGTTCTGCTGCCGCTGATTTCAGCGGTCTCTTTTAGCGAGTCAGCAACACGCTCCAGTTGACAGGCCAGGGCAGTCTATCAGCTGGCGCCGTCGTGCGGCTCGCCCGTGCGCAGCACGCGCCAGTCGTCGAAGCGATCAAGCAGGTCGACCACGCGGTCATGCTGCGTCATCAGCCGCGCGTCGGCCACAGGTTCTTCGCCGATCAACTCGTCAATCAACTGATCTGATAGGAGATAGATTTCGAGGCGGGCAGTAGCCGGATCGGCCTGCTTGTCGCGCAAGCGGCGCAACACCGCTTGCAGCGCCGCCTCCAGCATCTCGTAGTGCGCCTGCTCTTGCGAAGGCCGCCCGGAAAAACGCACCTGCACCGACTGCGGCCGGTGGCCGGGCCAGTGCAGCATATAGGTACCGCTGGCACCGTTGCGACCCTCCAAATCGGCGCTACGCAGCGCAATGACAATGGGCCGTTCTGGCGCACGGCCGGGGAGCGGCGCCATGTCGTGTGGGTCGAGTTCGACGACTTCATCGTGTTGCGGGGAGCCGATGACGATGCGGCCGCTGACAGCCGAAGCATCGCTGCCAGATGGCGGTGGCGCCATACGCAGACGCACGGCAGAGGAGGAAGGAGGCTGCGACTCCGGCGCTGGCAGCTGTTGTAGGTTGGCTCGTGCGGCAACAGAGGAGCGTGGCTGCGGGGTCACACCCAGCGCCGGTGCCACACTCAGGCGCTGACGATCGGTTGCCAGTTCGTCAGACGCAAGCAAGCCGCTCACGCGCAGCCGACGCACTAGATCGCGCCGGTCGGCAGGCGACAGGCGACTGATCGCTTCGACAATCATCTGGATGCGCGTAGCGTTGGCCATGACGTGTGCCTGTTCCCTGGCGCGGGCAAAAAAATCATGCCGCCGCAGTGCGGCGTTGCTGGCGCTGCTCTATGCGCGCCTTCTCCCACAGAAAATGCAGATTATTGAGATGAAATTGCTGTACCAGCCCCCCCAATGGGATGCGACTATGGCCGAACTGCTCGATATCATACTCGGCAAGGTCGTGCTTGGTAGCGCCCTCGGCCATAAGCCGCTGCACCAGCGCCTGGATATCGTCTAGATAGCGAGCGCTGTCGTCGATGCTGCTTGTGACCTCGCCGCGCAGCAGGATATCACCATGGCCCTGAACAATACACTCCAGGTTGAAGTCGTGCAGATTAGCCAGCGACTGTTTGTAGGCAGCGATGTCAGCAAAGGATGTGGCGATGAGCGGCACAGGCATCATCAGGTCGCTGGCAAAGAGCACCTTATCTTCACGAACGTGGACGACACAAGTGTCAGGGCTAGGGCCGGGCGTGTGCATCAAGTGCAGCGTCTTGCCGCCCAGGCGCACGACCATACCCTCACTAAAGACAAGCTTAGGCAGGCGAATGGAAACCTGGCGCAGTTCGGGTGTGTGCTCCTTGGCCTCCTTGAGCGCCTCGGATCCATAGCGTTTGAGCATCTCCAAGCAGGCCTCATGCGCGATCAGCTCTGCATCAGGGAAGAGACAGGAGCCGTAGACGTGGTCGGCATGGCTGATCGTGTTGATCACATAGCGAATGCCCTGCGGGCAGACACGCTCGGCAAAATCGATGATCTGGCGCGTTTCCGATGGGAAGGGGAGAGTGTCGATGAGGATACCGCCCTCCGGTGTCACAACCAGGCCAGCATTTACCTCGATGTAAAGACGGCTGGTAAAGACCCAGGTATCGTCAGCCACGCGCGTGCGAATAATGCTCACAAAGTACTCCGAATCGCGAAATTCGTGTCCATTGTTCCGATTCAACCCCTCCCACATTTCACGCACAACTGCGAAAGGCACCAAGGAAGTCTTTACAACTTACAACTGCGTGCGTTGATGTGAGGCAGCATCTTGAACGTTTGAGTTTAGTGATAATGCTACCACAGGCGTTCCACCAAAGTCAAAACAGTAAACATAACTATCAGGTTGCCGGGGGTCAAAAAAAGCCGCTTGAACGCTCAAGCGGCATCCTTGTCATCATGACTCCACAGAGCCGTGTGGTCAGTGGGTACGAACCTGCGTAAGCAGGTGGGTGCGAACTGGGCGCTTCCGTCTTGCCTCAAGGGCTACCACATCCACGTCACTTGGTCCAGCTCCCATTTTTTTGGTGTTGGCTCGCCCCGTGTGCCGACTCATCACGTACACCGCAGAGTCACTTATAGTATAGCACTAGGGAGAGCAGAGGGCAAAGTAGGCGAAACGGCTGGGGGGTATATTTCACGTTTGGGGCAAAGGACGTCGCTCAAGAGTGGCGGGGCACATAGGAAGCAATCGTCTCTTGGTTATCATCGGCGCGAAACGTTCTGGAACCGAGGGAGAGTGGCAGCCGGTCTCTGGATGATCCCACACAGAGACCGGCTGCCAATGCTTGATGGGCAGGCTATTTCTTGGTCTCGCGCACTTTGATATGCAGTTCAACCAGTTGCTTCTCTGTCACCGGGCACGGCGAGTCGAGCATCAGGTCGGTACCGGCAGCGGTCTTCGGGAAGGCAATGACGTCACGGATACTCGTCGCCTCGGCAAAGAGCGCAACCAGGCGATCGATGCCCAGGGCAATCCCCCCGTGCGGGGGTGCACCGTACTGGAAAGCCTCAAGCAGGTGACCAAACTGTGCCTGTGTCTCCTCCTGTGCAAGGCCAAGCCGTGCAAAAAGGCGGTCTTGCAAGTCGCTGAGGTGAATACGAATGCTGCCGCCGCCGATCTCCCAGCCGTTGAGCACCACATCATAGGCCTTGGCACGCACGCTGCCGGGGTCGCTCTCCAACCGATCCCAATCTTCATCGCGCGCGCTGGTGAAGGGATGGTGCACGGCCTGCCAGCGCCGCTCCTCATCGTCATACTCCAGCAGCGGGAAGTCGACCACCCAGCAGTAGGCCAGCACGGACGGGTCGATGAGGTTGGTGCGCTTGCCGATCTCCAGGCGCAGGTTGGCAAGAGACTGGTTGGCGGTCGCAGGCTTATCGGCTACGATCAGGATCAGATCGCCCATCCCAGCGCCGCTGCGTTCGACGATTGTGGCGATCTCGGCCGGTGCCAGGAACTTGGTCACCTGGCTACGCAGGCTCTCAGCCAGGTAGACGCCGTCGGTTCCTGCATCATCTGCCACGCCGATCCAGACCAGGCCCTGGGCGCCGTAGTGCTTGACAAAGTCGGTCAACTCATCGATCTCGCGACGCGAGAGTGCGTTGCCGCCGGGAAAAACCACACCTTTGACCACGCCGCCGCTCGCCACTGCATTCTTGAAGACGGCAAACTGGCTATCTGCCACTGCATCACTGACATTGAAAAGTTGCAGGCCGAAACGCAGGTCGGGGCGGTCAATGCCGTACTTTTCCACAGCTTCATCATAATCGATGATCGGGAAGGGCAGCGCCTGGATGTGCTTTTCGGGCAGCATGGCAGCGCTCAACTCGACGAGCAACTGCTCGATGATAGCGCGGATATCGGCAGCGTCGACAAAGCTCATCTCCAGGTCGAGTTGTGTGAACTCAGGCTGGCGGTCGGCGCGCAGATCTTCGTCACGGAAGCAGCGAGCGATCTGAAAGTAGCGTTCAATGCCGCCGACCATGAGCAACTGTTTAAGCTGCTGTGGGCTCTGCGGTAACGCGTAGAACTCGCCAGAATGCAGTCGGCTAGGCACAACAAAGTCGCGTGCGCCTTCGGGCGTACTTTTGAGCAGGATCGGCGTCTCGATCTCCAGGAAATCGCGGTTGGAGAAGTACTCGCGGATGAAGCGAACGATCCGGTGGCGCAGCACCAGATTCTGCATCATCCGCGGCCGGCGGATATCCAGATAGCGGTATTTGAGCCGCAGCATCTCGTCGATGTCGTCGGTGGCGCCAGAAACAAAGATAGGCGGGTTCTTGGACTGGTTGAGAATCGCCACTTCGTCGGCGATCACCTCAATGTCGCCGGTAGCAAGATTGGGGTTGCGCAAGCCTTCGGGCCGCACTGCCACCTTGCCCTTGACCTGCACGACA
>CAIRNL010000257.1 GCA_903879975.1 uncultured Chloroflexota bacterium
GACGGGTCATGCCGCGCTGGTCGGTGGCTGGGCAATTGAGATTCGTGCCCGTGTCGATGGCCGCTGTGCTGGGCAGCATCGTCCAGGTAGGGCCGCCGTTGTCCTGCAGCGGGCCAAGCGCGACGGTACCGGTCAGGTTGTTTGTGCCGGTGACTGTGCCAGGGCCGGCGACATCGGCGCCACCGATACTGTTGACGATGAGCGAGTTGGTGATGCGGTGGGTTGAGGTGAGGGCACCCGTGTCCGTCTTGGCATCCGCGTACAGGCCGCTGCCGGTGATGGCCTGATTGGCGGCAATCGTGACATTGACCATGTGGAGAAGCGAGGTATTGGAGAAGGAATTCGAAAAAAAGAAATAGCCCCCATACACTGCGCCGCCCTGCTGCGCCGTATTGCTGACCAGGGTGCTGTTGGTGATGTGCATTTCACGGAGATTGTAGATGGCGCCCCCTTGTTTCGCCGTGTTGCTGAAGATCGTCGTGGCGTTGATCTGCGTGAAATCATCACTCCAGATAGCACCGCCGTCAATGGCTGCTGTGTTGCTGACGAATGTGCTCTGGGTGATCGTGATGGGATCGACAGCGTAGATGCCGCCGCCCTTGCCTCTGGTGGAATTGGTAGGATGGACGGCGCGGTTGCGGGCAATGGTGGCGTTGTTCAACGCTGTATCGCCATCGTTGTAGAGGCCGCCCCCTCCTGCCAGAGTGGTGTTGTCTGCCAAGAGCAACCCATTGAGTGTCATTGTGCCGTCATTGCGGATTCCACCGCCGTCATCCCCGCCGCTGTTGCCGGTGACTGTGATGTTGGCGCCTGTCGTGAGAGTATCTGCAATAAAGCCGCCGCCGTCGTCGCCTGAGCGATTGTTGATAAAACTCGTATGGGTCATCGCCACTGTTTCAAGGAATTTGGCCCCCCCTCCTTCGCCGCTCCTCGCTACGTTGCTGATGAAAGTGCTATTGACAATCGACGCCGGCGTCTGCAGCAGCAGGGCACCGCCGTTCGTGCGGGCGCTGTTGTTGTGCGCTTCCACGCCAGCAAGCACCGAATCTGCGCTGCCATATGTCGGGTTGAGGAAGGTATAGAGAACACCGCCTTCGCCGCCTGATCCTTCTGCTCTGTTTTCGGTGAACAGGGTGGCGGTGATCGTAACGGGGGTGGTCCAGGCATAGATGGCGGCGCCTCTGGAACTGGCCGTGTTGCTGTAGAAGTTTGCGGCGCTGACGGTGAGCGAGCCCTGGTTTGCGGTGTTGCGATTGCTCGCAATGGCGCCGCCAACACTGTTGGCGCGGTTGCCGGCGAACGTCGTGCCTGTGATCGTCACGTGCGCGTTCAGGGCATAGATGGCGCCGCCCTCGCTGGAGCTGTGGCCGAGGGTGGTGTTGCTGTAGACGTCGCCGGCACTGACTGCGAGCGGACCGACAGCTACGTAGATGCCTCCTCCTCTGTAATGTGCGTAGTTGCTGTAGACCAGGCTGTGGGAGAGTGTGACCGGCCCGGTGGAATACACACCGCCGCCAAAGCCGGCCGTGGTGGTCGCTGCCTCTGCACGGTTGTTGACAAGGTGCACGCCGTCCAGCGTCAGTCGGCTGACGCCATTTTTGATACCCCCCCCGTAGTCTCCGTTGGAAAAACCATCGCGCACTGTCAGGCCGCGCAGTGTCACGTCGAGATTGCCGCCGATTTCGAAGACACGGGTGATACTGTTGCCGCTGACGATCACGTTCGCCGCGCCTGTGCCAGAGAGGGTCAGGCTTGTGGTGATGTTGATTGGACTTGCCAGGGTGATAGTATGGTGGCCGCTTCCTGGTACGATGCAAATTGTGTCGCCTGTAGATGCATTCGTGATCAAGGTTTTCAAGCTGGTTCCATTGTCCCCGGATGTGATCGTATGGGTCACGGTGCACGTTGCCTGCGCCTGTGCACGATCGGCCAGACCCACAAGTAGGGCTGTCCACAGAAAGATCGTCAGAAACACTGACATAAAAATGCGCCAGCGGCGTGTTGTCCGGTGTTTTGCGAATGGGTGTTGTGCGAATTGTGGTGGCATCGGTGTTTTCTCCGTTGGAACTTCAGATCGGATCGGTAGAACTCGAATCAGTGGAAGTGTGTGAATTCAGCTGTACGTCTGTCCGCAGCTGCGATCTCCACAGCAGTGCGGGCAGGTTGTCGGCAATGGTGCCCGCCAAATTGGCTTCGTAGAGCCGAGTGCCCGTCAGGTTGGCGCCGCGTAGATTCGCATAGCGCAGGTTGGCCGACTCCAGGTTGGCCTTGCCGAGGTAGGCGCCCACCAGCGTGGCGTCCCGCAAATTGGCGCGTTGTAAGTTGGCGCCAGCCAGATACGCATCGGTGAGGTTGGCACCTTGCAGGTCGGCGTCGACCAGGATTGTGTTGTGGAGGTCTGCCCTGTGCAGGTCAACATTGCGTAAATTCAGCCCAGTCAGGTCCATCTCGGCCAGATTGACGTACGGCAGAGATGCACCGGGTATGAGCCGAGCCGGATCAATGGGTTCACCCATGGTGCACTGGTTTTGGGGTTCGTGGGCATTTCATCTGACCACCCTTGCGCAAGGACACGTCTGTACTCGCATTTCTTTCTTCAAACGCAGTTACAATTCAGCAGCAAACGCCAAGCCCTTATCAGTACGTAATGTGTACGAAGCGATATGTGCTATGATTACGAAAATTGTAGGGACAAAACCCCGGAAGTAGTTGCAGAAAAGTAAGGATAAAATTCAGGGGTTTTGTATAAAGGTTCAGGTGAATCTTCAGGATTTCGTGTGCTTTACATGCCGCACGGTGCCCAGCGCTATTCTGGAAGAGGACGAGACCCTGGTTTCTGCCCTGCAGCGGAAACCACCCTGTGCACAGAGACGATTTTTTTGGGCCGATGAAGGTCTGTCAAGCCAAAAATTCAGGGTTTTTGCACAAAAATTCAGGCTTTTGCGCCGAAAGTGAGATTTTTTGTTGAACCACGCGCCACGTACACCGCTGCCTTCAACACATCAATCCACGGAAGCCGAACCTGCGTTTGGTTTGCCGGTGCTTTCTGCTAAGCTGGCGCCGCCCGTGTTGCCCGACCGCCTGCTGACGCGCGCGCCCGCGTTGGCGCACCTCGCTGCGTGGCGCAGGCATCGGTTGACCGTGATCACCGCCCCTGCCGGCTACGGCAAAACGACACTGGCAACACAGTTGTTTCAACAGAC
>CAIRNL010000258.1 GCA_903879975.1 uncultured Chloroflexota bacterium
CGACGGCGCCCGGTCATGACCTCAAAAAAAATCAGCGTGCCGAAAATGAGCAGCGCGCCGATCCCAAAGGCCGCCTGCCCCACAATCAAGTAAGCCGGGGATTCAGCTTGCAGTGCATGCAGCCAGGCAACAGCGGCATTCAACTGGCCTTGCAGCCAATCGACAACCTGCAGCGGAACGATTGCCGCCACCAGGCAAACGCCCATGAGTGTCAACCACAACAGGATGGCCACGATTCGGTTAAACAAGTTCATTGAGCGTCACCTCTGGCGCCAGCGAGCCGTTGTGTCTCCATTATACTACATGTCCCCAGCACGACGAGACCGCCGCAACCACAACACAGCGGCGCATGCCAGCAGGAGCAGCAGCCCACCCAACGCCGTCAGCCCCCACCCGACTGCCCAGCGCGATGGGACAAACTGAAAGACGACTTCGTGGCTGCCCGCCGGCACGACGACCCCCCGAAAGAGTGCATTGGTGGCATAGATCGGCGCAGGTAGACCATCGACTGTTGCCGACCAGCCAGGATAGAAGCTGTCGCTGAGCACGAGCAGCGCAGGAGCTGCGCTCTCGGTGCGCACGCGGACGATCTCCGGCGTATAGGCCGTGACCTCAGCCCTGTCATCAGGCCCGGCCGGCGGCACGTCGATCGTCAGCCCTTCGACGGCAGTCGTTGTGCCCGCACTTTTGCGCAGCACAGCCAGGGCGGCATCGAGATCGGCGACCGGAGCAACCTTGCGGGCCAGATACGCCCTGGGCAGATTGTCGAGGTTGCGATAGACCTTGACGTCGCCGCTATGCTCGAGCTGAAAACGTCCTCGATCGCTCGGCAGGAGTGCCGCGAACATGCCCGTCCGCGCATCGTAGAGCGTAGCGGCCTGCACGATCAGCGCCAACGGGCCTGTCAGCGGCTTCAGGCGAAGGCCGTCCACTGTGACCGGCACAGGCAGGGCAATGCGTGCTCGGTATTCCTGCCGCCCGCCTTGCACATCGCGGTATGCGACGACGCTGCCTGCGCGCTCAGCCATGCGACTATCCAGCAGGCCGTCCGCAAAGTGCGTACCCGACACACCGCCCGCGGTTAAGGGGAACTGGCCAACCTCCTCTGTGCCGCCAACGACTTCCAGCGTCGCCACGGCCACTCGTTGATCGCCGGCTGAAGCCAACGCTGCTGCACTGCCGTCGACGTAGCCGATGAGATCGACGTGCGTTGCAGCAAAGGGCAGCGGCGCGTCGACCCAGAGCGTGCCGTCCACGCGGCGTAGGTCAGCCCCGATCTGTCGATCGTAGAAGACATCCTTGAACCAGAGGTCGCGCACCTTATCCGTGACCACATAGTCCACGTTGAGCATGGCCAGCAGGTCACTCGACGGCATCTCCTGCACCTGTTCGCGCAGGCGTCCGTCGGGCACGAGCCGGTCGTGTGGAACAAGCAGTTCAGCAAAACGGATGTAGCGTTGCAAGGGCAGCACGCCGCCGTCAAAGCCATCTACAGCAGGGATACGCCAGAAGAGCGGCAGGTTTGGCACCAGCAACTCCTGTACCTTCTGCGCAATCACGAGATCGTGGAAGGCGTCTGCGTCGAGTTGCGCCGGCAGTTCCTCCATGAAGATGCGCCGGTAGTCCGCCATATCGCCGGGGTCATAGGTGATGGTACTCATGCCGAGGAAACGCCCAGCAGCTGCCGGCCCGACAGCCGTCCGCACCGGGTCGGTGAGGAGGTGGGCCGGTGCCGTGCGAATATCGTAGACAGCCTGCGGCGCAGTGGGATGCATGTGCGGCAGCGCACGGGCCGCCAGCAGGAGTTCCACAGCAGCGGCTGCGCTGAGCACTGCCACCGCTACGCTCGCCGCGCGTGGCTGTGGCCACACCGTTCGAAGCACTCGCAGCAGCCAGGCCAGCCCGACACCCGCCAGTACAGCCATGCCCACGGTGTAGAGCATCATCCATCGTGCTGGGGCGCGGAAGAGATCGAAGCCAGGGACTCCCTGATAGAGCAGGAAGTAGATCGGGTTCCAACGCCCCAACGCCAGAAAAAATCCCATTCCGGCAAAGAGCAGGCCAAAAGTGCGCGCTGGACCGCGTCCGCGCCAGGCGCCACCCGCGGCCAGCAACAGCCCCATGATCCCGACATAGGCCACAAACTCAGTATAGCCTGGCGTGTCGAAGACTGCGCTCAGATCGGCCTGACCGTAGCTCGGCAGCAGCGTCCACGCCAATTGCAGCGGCTTCAGACTGAAGCTGGACGCCTCGCCATAACTGAGTCCGCCACTGCGCAAGCCGAGCGCGCTGAGTTCTAGGGTCAGCAATAGCTGTGGCGCTGCCAGCAGCGCACCGGCGCCAATGCCACCCGCATAAACGGCCAGCAATGGCCACGTGTACAGCCATGCACCCCGTATCCCGCTGTGCTCTCGCCGCCACACCAGTGCCCACAGCCAGCTGACAAGGGCAGCCAGCAGCGGCCATAGGCTCCACACGCCCAGGCTGAACAGGTTGATAAACGCCGTCTGCGTATGGCCGGCCAGCAGCATGAGGGCAACCAGGATCGCAAACGCAATTCCTCCGGCGAGCGCTGTTGCGGCCGGTGGCCGGCTGCGCTGCGGCTGGCCGGCCGCCGGCCGCAACAGCGCCAGGCAGAGCCCCCCCCATGTGAGCCATGCTGCACCGTTCAACTGGTTGATATGCCCGATCAGCCCGCCCACGAAGCCACTGCCGGCCAGGACAAGCCCCGTCATGAGCGCCGGCGTCCAGCCATAGCGCCAGTGACGGAGCAGCGCGTAGCCCCCCAACGCCAGCAGCCAGGTGTGCAACGCTGCGCTCCAGTAAATCTGCTTGGTGACAGGGAGCCAGATCAGCGGCCAGTGCGGCGGGTAGAGCACTGCCGTCTGTGGATTCGCCAGGAGCGGCACACCGAGGAAGAGATAGGGGTTCCAGAAAGGCAGCCGGCCTTCCCGCAACGTTGCCGCCACATATTCCCAGTAGGCGTAGAAATAGAGCTGAATATCACCACCCGCCAACACGCGGTTGGTGAAGAGTAACTGCGCGTAGAGCGCCAGCACAAAGAATGCCAGCAGCCCGCCTGCGCCGATTCCGCCCAGGATTGTCACGTGCGCGACGCGCCCCGGTGCGGGGCGTACAGAGGTCACGGCTGCCCCGTGCCGGCTGCAACCGGCACGGCAGGCAGGCACTGCCCGGGCGCCGATCCCAGGTCCAGCCATAGCCAGGAGGATGCGTAGCTGCTGGCTGCTGCGCGCTGCACCCGGCAAACGCGCCACGGCGCAACCGATGCCGAGCGCTCAGCGATCTCGTATACCACAAAACTGGCGGCGCGCATCCGCTCATACAGCACCAGATTGCGCGCCGCCAGGCTCATCACCAGATTGCGATCGGGAGACCACGCCGCCACAACCAGATAGCGTGGCCGGTGAGGCGTCTTGGCGGCGTTGTCGGCCAGGTAGACGTCGCTCGGATACCAACGCAAATCAATCTGCCCAGTTTCCACACGATGAAACAGATAGAAGCGAAAGTGCCAGCCCAGGGTGCGGTGATAGAGAACGGGTGCTTCGTCCGTGCGCGCGTCAAGCCAGTCAACGACTGCGTCCAGACCCGCATAGGCGCCGTGATCGCCGCCAACCGGCAGGCGTCCCTCCGCTGCTTGCACGGCCGGCGCCCCCAGCACGATGAGCAAACAGCAGCCAAGAACCGCCGGCAACAGGCGCAGCGATTGTCGCCGCACCATTGGCGCCGGATGCAACGCCGACCGCAGCAACCGGGGACGAGCCTCGCCTGCACCGTGCTCAGCTGGGATCAAGGCCAGCAGACGGTCGGCACCCAACGCAGCCAGCAACGTCACGGGAACGACCAGGGGCAGCAGATAGCGATCCCACACCTGGATCGTCGTCACAACGTGAAGCAGCCAGTACGCGATACCCCATCCCGCCAGCAGCGCCGCGGGACCCCAGCGCACCGGCTGCACCCGTGCGCCCAACACCGCCGTCACAGCCCCTCCCAGCGTGCCGGCCAGCCAGAGCAGCCAGATTCTGGATCCGCCAAGCAGCAAGCCTGACAGCGCCGCCCATTCGCTCGCACGTACCAGCCATACAGCGACAGGCGCCAGCGCAAAACCCGCCG
>CAIRNL010000259.1 GCA_903879975.1 uncultured Chloroflexota bacterium
CCCACAGAAGAGCCGTTGCTCTCCAACCGCATCTATCTGCCGGCAGTCCAACGCTAGCCGCCGCTCCACTCTGATTCTTGCGTTCCACGACATGAGCCATCCCAAATTTTGGGATGGCTCATGTCGTTTGATGGGGTGTGGCAAATCAGATCAACCCCTGTGACCGTGCCTTGGCTACGGCGTCCTGCCGTGTGTTGACACCTAGCTTGGCAAAAATTCGTTACCAGCGTTCCACTGCTTGAGCATTGCCTTTCAGCAGGGTGGGCAGACAATGGTCTTCCACGAGCCGTATCTGTGCCGCCGGGTCGCCGGCAAGTTCCAAGTGGCGCAGTGCAGTTTCTATGTTTGAGAGAGAAAAAAGTGTGGTTCTCCTGTCTGTGTTCTGGCAAGGTTGTGCACGGCATGAGAAATCGTCTCTGCCTACACATCCAATGGGTTCGTAGATGACTACAACTCTGTTATCGTCAGGAACGCAGGGAGGGAAAGTTGACGTGGAAGGGTAGTACGCCGCGCATGAATTCACCGGGCGAAAGAGCCTGGATTGGCAATGCCGTTCGGTTTATCTCTTCAGCCAGCGTGCGGTCAAGGGTGAGTACATAGGGCGCTTTGACGGCCAGTGTGGAGGCAACCACATGGACATCCTTGGCATTGACCTCTTTGAGCCAGGCGCTTTCAGGCGGGACATGCGGAATCGGCGCGATGGTCAAGGGGACTGTCTGTAGCAGATTGTGATAGGTATTGAGCGCCTGGGGGGTCAGTTTGGTCAGGATGTTGCGTTCCGCTTCGAGTAGCACGGGTTGCGAAACAGCACCACGCAGCAAGCCGCGCATACACAGAGACAGCAGAAAACCGGACCCACCCGTAGGCTTTCCGGCAGCGGCAATCAGGCACGAGGCATCGCAGAAAAGAAGCGTGCTCTGGTCAACAATCATGCGTTGGCAGCGATGAAACGAGTAACAATCTGCTGTGTTTCCTCGTCAAGTTGGTCTGCTTCTATGAACCCCGCGATTTCCGCCCCCGTATAGTCACGCAAAGTGATATCCTCGCGTGTACG
The DNA here is from genome assembly GCA_903879975.1 of uncultured Chloroflexota bacterium. GTDB lineage: Bacteria > Chloroflexota > Anaerolineae > Caldilineales > Caldilineaceae > Caldilinea. The sequence goes on from CAIRNL010000259.1 coordinate 1,055, forward strand.
TGTGGCCCACAGTAGCAGTTCCAGGCTGCGCTTGGGCAGACGATAGGTGCGCCCCAGCTTGGAAGCCACCAACTTACCCTCTCGGATATACCGATAGATGGTTTCCCGATTCACTTGCAGATAATCTGCTGCCTGTTCTGGTGTCATGACTTCACGAATTTGTTCGATCATGTCTCTATTTTCTTAAATTGGAGACGATTTGTCAATACTTGATTTGATTCTACTTTAGCTTGCAGACCCAGTTGGAGTCGTGCAAGACATACGCCCAAGAGTAGGGCTATGCAGTCGTTGCCGAATTCACCGACCACCATACAGGCACCGAAATCGACCGTCCGGGACTGAACCAACTGCTGCACTTCGTTGCCACGCAGGATGTTGATATCGTCATTGTCCACGATCTCGACCGCCTATCCCGTGAACCTGCGTACCAGGCAATTATAGAGATGGAACTGACAGGTTCAGGGGTTCATGTAGACTATGTGCTTGGTCAGTACGAAGACTCACCAGAAGGTGACTTGACCAAGATGATTAAGTCCGCCATCTCCAAATACGAAAACCATCAGCGGGTCGAACGCTCCCGACGTGGCAAGCAGGGCCGTGCCCGTTCTGGCTATGTCATCGCAACCGGTAAACGCGCTCCCTATGGTTATGAGTACATCTGGCAGAGCCAGCGAACAGTTTGGTTTCCTGCAGATTGGGACGGTGAGCGGCAGCATCTCCGACGATTCCGACGGCAGCGGCATGCTCAACAGCGACGAACCTGGGCTGGGTGGAGTCCACGTACAGTTGTTGGACGGTAAC
>CAIRNL010000260.1 GCA_903879975.1 uncultured Chloroflexota bacterium
GACCAGGACGATGACAGCGAAGAAGATGAGCAGTGGCCACCACAGTCGCGGGAGCAGCACCAGCCAGTGTTTGCGCCAGATGACGTGGCCGCCCTGTTCTCTGCGCAGCCGTGTGTTGAGGCTCTTTGCGATGCGTTTGCGCCAGCCAGTCAGCGGCGGTGCAGCCGCTCCCCCATGGTAGACGCGGCTGGGCGACGAGATCGCCATGCCAAGCCGCGCTTCCAACATATGGTTGATGGTAATCTTGCTTTCGGCAACGGTATGCCGGCGGCGCTGCTCACGCTGTGCCATGATGGTGCTGCGCAGTTCGCTGAAATGGCGCGTGTAGTCGAACGATATCCGGCCGACAGAGGCTGCGGTGGAAATGGTCATGGTGCCGTAGTTTAGGAACTTGCCCAGCCAGGTACTCTCGAAGTTCACATTCTGAATCTGCTCCAGCGGCGCCTCTTTGCGCCACTCACTGACGAAGAGAACCTTTTCCTGGTGTACGACACGGCGATTGGTGATGACGAGCCAGTCGTTGAAGTAGTCGATTGTGCCCCAGCCAATCGTCAACCCGACACCGATCAGAAGAATGACGATGAGCACACGCAGCAGTTGCTGCGGGCCGGGAATCAAGTCAGCAACGACAAAGACGATGAAGAGAATCACAAATGCGAGGATGGCGGGCAGCATTTTGCGCAGGAATGCGATCCAGTGCCGATGGCTGAAGACTATCACCTGCTCCCCTGGCTGCAGCCAATCATACTCAGGCGGGCCATCTGTTTCGTTAGGGCGGGTCACCCCAGAGGTTCGGATGCGCAGCTGGGCACGCAGTTTGCTCTTGGTTCGGCGTGAGACAGCCTCCAGATCACGCCAGTGAAATTTGAGCCAGGTACTGGCCGGTTGCGCTTCGACGGTCGATTCTTGGGAGAGCTGCCCCAACAAGGACTCCTCGGCAAAATAGGTCGGTCCCTGCGCATTGGCGGCGAACATCTGGTTTCCCTGCTTGTCGAGCGCGCGGATCGATGCACTGCCGTTGAGCAGTACCCACAGGCTGTCGGCTTCTTCTCCCTGCTGTACCAACCGGTGCACGTACGGAAAGTAGATGTGGCTGACATACCCCGCAATCAAACGCTGCGTTTCTTCAGACAATGCACCGAAAATGTCAAGGTTCCTGATTGCATCCTCGCGAACTCTGATCTCATTCTCACTCTCTTGATCTGGATCGAGACCGGTAACGCCGACAAAAACGTGATGGGGCACCGTGTAAAGATTCGTATGGGTCTGTGATATCGCTGTATGAGCCATGGAGCGGTCGCCGCTGCCGCTGGCCACGGCACCCACACAGCCGGACGCTGCGCCAAAGATCGCACCGTTGCCGAGAAGATGTGTCCCCCTGGCCTGACCCACCAACTCGACCTGACCCTTGTCGATGAAGAAGATATGGTCGTTGAGTTCGCCTTCTGTGTAGATGGCTTGCTCAGGCTCGTAGTTGCGCAGTTCGACGACTTCGGCAAGAAAGCCCAGGGCAACAGAGTGAAGGGAAGGCGCCATGGCTATGTTGGTGACGAAGGGGAAGGTGCGCAGGCGGGCCATCGCCTGCTGGGGAATGAGCTTCTGCCGGATCTGGGGAAAGTGATAGATGAGCCGGCTGAAAGCCTGAATATCGAATCGGAGAAGAGTGCATGCCCCGATCGCCCGCGTGTTGGTACGGTACTCCTCGTCGAAAAGGAACTCGTAGAGACCCAGTAACGCTCCAGCGCCCACCGTGCGCTGCAGGCACTGAATCCTGCGGCCGTTGTAATGATCGATGCGGTTGTGATAGATTTCGCCCTCGACTAGGGCGTAGAGGGCGTTGATCGGCGTGTCTTGTTGGTACAGGGTGCTGCGCGAAGTTTCGTGTCGCCAGTAAACGGTGTTGGTCAGGATGGGCAGCCACGCTTCGACTGGGATGCCGGCGAGGAAGTTCAGTTGCAATGCCTGCAGTTCCTGCTGGCTGACCGGGGCGCCGGCCGCAGAAGAGCCGTTCATCCCAGGTTTTCCTTGATCGTTTCGGCAACCTTACGGCTGAC
>CAIRNL010000261.1 GCA_903879975.1 uncultured Chloroflexota bacterium
ATTGACTGGACTCGGCGCAACTGGACGAAGTTCAAGAACCGCTACGGCGTCTCGACGCCGTAGCGGTTCTTGAGATGGTGGCTGAAGATATTGCTGGCGGTGGGGCATGGGGTCATCGTTTATGGGCGATTTGGCAAATCGCCCTACAAAACGGCTGTAGTCGTTCATGCGCATACTTTGGCCGATTTGCTTTCCGATGGTAATGGATGGCGGTTTTTCATCGGAAGCCCCTTTGCTTGGCCTGTTGCTGGGACACGGCAAGTTCAGCGCAAAGAGTTGCTGGAGAAAACGCTTTTTTTGCGTCTTGTGCTACAGTGATGGGAGATAGATACCAGGATCTTCAGGCACCGCCGCTGCTGCGAGGGTGAACTGGCAAGCTCCTGGTTCCTATCGACCTTTCCTTTGAATAGAATCAGTCGATCAGGCTTGGGTACACAATATGGCCGGCTCGCCGTCCCGTTGTCCTGGCGCCTGCACAGCCGGTGGATCGCATGACGATGAAACTGTATGCTATCAGCGACCTGCATCTAGGTCATCCCCAAAATCGTGCGGCTCTGCTGCAGCTGCCGCAATACCGCAAAGACTGGTTGATTCTGGCCGGCGATGTCGGTGAAACGCTCGCCCATCTGGAGTTTGCACTGCAGATTCTGGCCGACCGTTTTGCCAAGATTCTGTGGACACCCGGCAACCATGACCTGTGGACACTGCCCGACAGTGGGGCGCTGCGCGGGGAAGCCAAATACCGCCAGATGGTCGCCCTCTGCCGCCGCTACGGCGTCGTGACCCCCGAAGACCCCTATGTCCTCTGGCCCGGTGCCAACTTCGATGCCCTGCTGGCGCCGGTCTTTGTCCTGTACGACTATTCCTTTCATCCCGATCACATCGCTGCCCACGACGTCCTGGCCTGGGCCGAAGAGAGCGGTGTCGTCTGTGCCGACGAAGCCGTGCTGTATCCAGATCCTTACGTGTCACGATCCGCATGGTGTGACGCGCGCTGCCGGTACACTGAGACGCGGCTGGAGCAGGCTGCCGGCGACAGCAGGCCACTGATCATCGTCAACCACTATCCACTGCGCCGCGATCTGGCTGTGCTGCCGCGCATCCCGCGTTTTTCGATCTGGTGCGGCACCCGGCGCACCGAACGCTGGCTGAAGGACTATCCGATTGCGCTGGCCGTCTATGGACACCTCCATATCCGGCAAAGTGTCTGCCGAGACGGCGTTCGCCACGAAGAAGTCTCGCTCGGCTATCCCAACCAGTGGGAACCGACCCGGGGAATAGCAGGCTACCTGCGCGAAATCGACCTGGGAGCGAGCAGCCATGGGTGAGAAAACAGACTGGCAGACGGCCGCCGCCCATCCAACGCTCACCGACCAGCAGCTGCACATCTGGCGTACTCCCTTGCAACTCCCCGACAGCCAGCTGGAAGCCTGTCGCCGCCTGCTTTCAGCCGAGGAGGCCAGGCAGGCCGACCGTTTCTACTTCGAGCGCGACCGCCGGCGTTTCATCGTCGCGCGCGGCACGCTGCGCAGACTGCTCGGCGCCTATTTGCAGGCCGACCCGTCCCACATCGAGCTGGCGAACGGCGCACGCGGCAAACCTGCTGTCGTACACCCGCAGGGAGGGGACAAGCTCGAATTCAACCTGTCGCATACGACCGACCTGGCAGTCTACGCCTTTGCCCGCGGCCGCCAGGTCGGTGTCGACGTCGAAGCCCACCGGCCCCTCGACGACCTGCGCCAGCTGGCGGGCACCGTCTTCTCGCCGCACGAGTTGGCTGTGCTGGACTCGCTCCCCCCAGCCCAGCAGGTCTCAGCGTTCTACGCCTGCTGGACGCGCAAAGAGGCTTTTATCAAGGCGATCGGGGAAGGGCTCTATTTTCCGCTCGACCACTTCGACGTCACGCTCGCCCCCAGCGAGCCGGCCCGCCTGTTGCGGGTTCAGGGCGACCCTGCTGCGCTGAACCGCTGGCAGATGGCGGCGTTCGACCCCGGCAACGGGTTCTCAGGCGCCGTGGTCTTTGAAGGCGCGCAGACGACTCTCTCCTTCTGGCACACCGAGCACCGCGATCGCGAACAGGAAGGTCGATAGAAACCGGGATTTTGCCCGTTCGCCCTCTCGGCAGCGGTGGCGCCCAGCCCGAAGCATCGTTCCGCGCTCAAAGCGCCCGGCACGAGCGCCGGACGATCAGCGAGGTGCTCAGATAGCCCAGCAGCCGCTCGCTGTCGGTCGTGATCTCTGCAGAGCCGCTGATGAAACCGATCCGGCGATGCGCCAGCTCCGCCAGATACACCACCGCGTGGTGCACCGCCCGAAAATTGTCCGGCAGAACTGCGTCTAAAAAATTCTTCTCGCTCTGACGGTTCAGCTCCACGACCGGCATGCCCTGCTCGGCCAGGCGTCAAGGTCAATCCCTCGATCTACAATGTCGTGATGAGTAAGGCCAACGAACAGGTTGCCGGCGCCGAGGTCTTTGCCTTCAACTATGATCTGGCCACCACGCCGCCGATCGTGCTGATCCTGCTCTCTCGTCTGTTCAATGCATGGTCGGCGGCGCTGGCTGCCGGCTGTACGGTCATCGGACGGCCGAGCGAACTGACGCCGATGAGCGCCATGGTGCTGGCCAATCTGCTGGAAGGGGCCGGCCTGCCGCCGGGCGTGCTGAACCTGGTCAGCGGCCAGCCCGCCCCCATCGGCGAGTTCTTGTCGATACGCATCGCCGTCATGCGAGCCATCGGCCTACTACGCGCCTTTCTCGCGCGTCATCCACACCGTCATCTCGCCCAGGCCGCGGTGCCCCCACGCATAGTACGGCACAAAGATCAGGTCGCCGGCAGCGTGCTGGGCACGCACGGCGTTGACGCCGTGCAGCAGGTCCGGCTGCCAGTCGGCGCGGAAGGAGGCGGTGTCGGCCAGCGCGCGGTCCAGGACGTGGCCGTCGTTGTCGATGCCTTCCAGGCAGTAGACCAGCGGCCCGCGCTCGATCGCCACCTTGCCGCGATTCTCGGTCACGGCCGCGTGGCTCTCGACGCGGCGCACGGACATCGGCAGCGACAGTTCGACCCTGTCGCCCGGCGCCCACACGCGCTCGATCCAGGCGTAGCCGTCCTGAATCAGCAACGGGATTTGTGCGCCGTTGACCGTCAGGCGCAGTTCGCCCGCCGGCGTGTCCAGGTAGGAGTAGAGATCGCTGGGCACGGGCTCACCCTGCGCCCAGCCGGGGATGCGCACACCCAGCGCAAAGTGCTGTGCTTGCGCCGGATCGACTGTCAGCTGCACCGCACCGCTCCAGGGATAGTTCGTCGCCTGCGTCAGCGTGACGGGCGTCTCCTCGACGCGGAAGGTCGTCTGGCTGGAAACGAAGAGGTTGACGTAGAAACGGCTGCCGGCCTGGGCATAGAGATATCCCCCGAGCGCCGGGAAGAGGCGCACGACATTGGTGGGGCAACAGGAACAGTTGAACCATGGCATGCGTTCGCGCGAATCATCGCGATTGAAGCGATAGTCGCCGTCAAAGGCCAGCGGGTTCACGTAAAAAAAGCGGTCGCCGCCAAAGTCCACACCGGAGAGAAAGCCGTTGTAGAGCGATCGCTCCAGCACGTCCATGTAGCGGGCGTGGCCGTGAAGCTGGAAGAGGCGCTGATTCCAGTAGATGTTGGCAATCGCTGCGCACGTTTCGTTGTAGGCAGTGTGGTTGGGCAGTTCGAAGGCGTCACCAAAGGCCTCGCCTTCGTGGCGTGCGCCGATGCCACCCGTCAGATAGAGTTTGCGCGCCACCACATCCTGCCAGATCGCGTCGATAGCGGCAATGTAACGCTGCTCGCCCGTGAGCGCGGCTACATCGGCCATCCCTGCGTACATATAGCCGGCGCGCACTGCGTGGCCGACTGCCTCAGCCTGCGCCACAACGGGCAGGTGATCCTGGGCGTAGGCGCCGTAGAGCGTGTGGCCGTCGGGCTGGCCGCGTTCGTCCAGGAAGAACTTGGCGAGGTCGAGATAGCGCTGCTCACCGGTGATGAGGTAGAGCTTGACCAGGCCCAGCTCGATTTCCTGGTGGCCGGGCACGTCGCGGCGTTTGCCAGGGCCAAAGACGCGGTCGATCAGGTCAGCATTTTTGAGAGCGACGTCGAGCAGCGTGCGCTTGCCCGTCGCCTGGCAGTGGGCGGCAGCCGCCTCGTACAGATGGCCGACATTGTAGAACTCGTGGTTGACACGCAGGTTGGACCAGCGCGTCAAGCCCTCGCGATCGGCCTTCAGTGCTTCGGGCGTGCCGTTGCGCTCGGCAATGGTGCGCGCTGTGTAGAGATAGCCGTCCTCCTCCTGTGCGGCGGCGATCAGTTCGATGAGCCGGTCCAGGTAGGCGTCGAGTTCGGCGTCAGGGTGCAACATCAGCGCATAGGCTGCGCCTTCGATGACCTTGAAGACATCGGAATCGTTGAAAAAGATCCCTTCATGCGCGCCGGCCTGCCGGCCGGCCGCCACTGCAAAATTGGCGATACGGCCCGTCTCCTCACACTTCTGAAAGTCGTAGGGCACAGTGACACGGCGGTTCGTTTCGATGCGCGGCGACCAGAAGGAGTCATCGATCTGGACAACGGTGAAGGGCAGGGGCGTGATGGGATAGTGAGCTGAATGCAAAGACATATTGGCGGGTCCTTCGAATCGCCTAGCGTGATTTCATACCAGTGATCACAGTCGATAGAAACCAGGATTTTGCAAGTGCGCCCTCTCGGCAGCGGCGACGCCCGAAAATCCTGGTTTCTACATCCCATCACGTTAGCGTGCAGTCATCGGCAGGTAGAGGCTCCACGTGGCGGCTGGAAGCGGCGGC
>CAIRNL010000262.1 GCA_903879975.1 uncultured Chloroflexota bacterium
GCCGTGCCGACCAGCACCATCGATCTCAGCCTGGCCAGCGGCGATGAGATTCCCATCGAGGAGCGCGATGCCGCCGAGGTGACGCACATCGAAGGCGTGCCCATTGCGCCCGAGGGTGTGCCCGTCTACAACCCAGCCTTCGACGTGACGCCGTACCGCTATCTCACGGCTATCATCACCGAAGAGGGCGCCTGTTACCCGCCTTTCACCGCGAGCCTGCGCGCCGCCAAGGCTGCTGCCGACGCGCGTGTCGAATCGAACCGCTTACGGAGGGGAAGGGAACTGCTTTCTCAACCCCATCACTTTTAGGAGAGTTTTGCACACGCGATGAATCTGTTACGCAGCGTCTGTGTCTATTGTGGGTCGAGCACGGGGAGCAAGGAAGTCTACCGCCACGCCGCGGAGACCATGGGCCGCGCACTGGTGAGCCGCGGGCTGCGCCTCGTCTACGGCGCGGGCAGCGTAGGTCTCATGGGCGTCCTGGCGCGCACAGTCCACGAACGCGGCGGCGATGTGTTGGGGATTATCCCTGCCGTGCTGGCCCCGCGCGAGGTAGCCGGCCAATCGATCGGTGAGACCCTCGTTGTCGAGACCATGCACGAACGCAAGGCGCTCATGGCGCGCGAGGCCGACGCCTTCGTCGCCATGCCGGGCGGCTACGGCACGATGGACGAACTGTTTGAGGCCATCACCTGGGGACAGATTGGCATCCAGCGCAAACCCATCGGCCTCTACAACGTCAACGGCTACTTCGACCACCTGTTACGTTGGGTGGACACGGCGGTCAAGGAGGGTTTCATCCGCCCGCAGCACCGCCAGCTTTTCATCGTCAGCGACGACGCATCGACGCTTCTGGAAAAGCTGGCTCTGCACGAACCGCCGCCGGGCATCGTCCAGTTGCCGGGCAATGGGACGAGATATGGATGAGAGGGCGAGGGGGCTGACAAAGTGAGGGTGGTTCATCCCCTCATCCGGTCATCCCGTCATCTTGTCATCCTCCTCATCGTGTCAGTTTTTATCGAGGAACTACTATGTCATTTGTCATTACCGGCTCAGTTGCCTACGACTATCTGATGTTCTACCCAGGGCTGTATCGTGAGCAGATCCTGCCTGACCAGCTCGACAAGATCAGTCTGAGTTTCCTGGCCGAGTCCATGCGCAAGGAGCGTGGCGGTGTGGCGGCCAATATCGCGTATACCATGAAGCTGCTCGGCGCCGATCCGGTCGTGTTCGCTACCGTTGGCCAGGATTTTGGCGATTATCGCCGTTGGATGGAAGCGAATGGCCTGCGCACCGATCACATCGTCGAGATCCCAGGGGAGTTCACAGCCTCCTTTTTCGTGGGCAGCGACCAGGAGCAGAACCAGATCGCCATTTTCTATACCGGCGCCATGGCCCATGCCCGCGACTATAGCCTGGAGCAGCGCGGGCTGGGCGACGCCCAGGTCGTGCTCATCAGTCCCAACGACCCAGGTGCGATGCTGCGCTATGCCCAGGAGTGCCGTGCACTCGGTATTCCGTATGCCTACGATCCTAGCCAGCAAATTGCGCGTCTGAGCGGTGAGGATCTGGTGGCGAGCATCCCCGGCGCCGCCTATCTGCTCTGTAACGAGTACGAGCTGGCAATGGTGCTCAACAAGACCGGCTGGAGCCTGGACGACCTGCGCCGTCAGGTGAACATTCTGGTCAACACGCTGGGCAAGGAAGGCAGCCGTATCTATGTCGACGGGCTGGTCGTCGACGTGCCCGCTGCGCGCGTGGACAAGGCTATCGACCCGACAGGTGCGGGCGATGCCTACCGTGGCGGTCTCTTTGCGGCGCTGCTGGCCGGCTTGTCGTGGGATGTGGCCGGCCGTGTGGCGGCACTCTGCGGCGCATATGCGCTGGAGCAACGTGGCACCACAGCACACCAGTTCACGCCAGACCAGTTTGTCGACCGCTACGCCGCTAATTTCGGCGACGAGCCGCACCTCGATCATCTCTTCGGGGTGATTGCAGACGAGCCGATCGAAGACGTCGAATACGAGTGAGCGAAAAGCCGTCTGGCCGCAGCAGCACGCGTGCCGGCATGCGGCCAAGATAGGGCGAATGGGATGGATACGGAAGAAATTGCCGGCTTGTTGGCCGATGATCCGCAGTGGTCCGCGTATGCGTTGGCAGATTTGCAGCCGGAGATGGCGCCTTACTGCCGCTGGCTGGTGCACCGCGACGGGACGGCCAGCGCAGTGGTCCTGCTCTTTGACGGGCTGGAGCCGCCGGTGCTCTTTGCCAAGGGCGAGCCAGCTGCGTTGGAGGCCGCCCTGACCGGCGCCGACCTGCCGCCGCAGGTCTATCTCAGCATACGCGCAGAACATGTGCCGGTCATTGCCCGCTGGTACGAACACCACGACCGCCGGCAGATGTGGCGTATGGCCTGGAGAGGGACGAGGCGCGAGGCGCGAGGTGAGGACGTTCAGGATGGATGTTTGAGGGAGCTGCGCAGGTTGACCGCTGCCGATGCGCCGCGCGTGAAGGCGCTCTACCGCCACGGCGGGCCGTTCACACCCGATGCCTTTGCTGAACATCAGATCGCACAGGGCGTCTTCTACGGCATCGAGGATGGGGCAGGTGGCCTGGCCGCTGTGGGCGGCACGCATATCGTGGACTATACGAGCGGGGTGGCGGCCATCGGCAACATGTACACGCGGCC
>CAIRNL010000263.1 GCA_903879975.1 uncultured Chloroflexota bacterium
CGCCGCGTGGTGAAATCGACCGAGGTCATCTTCAGGCGGGTGAAGATCTGGTTGTATTGCTGGCGCAACGAGAGTTTCACCGGCACAGCAGGCTCGACTACGGCTGTGTTTGCGAGCGCCGGCGCAGCGCGCATGGCCTGGCCGTTGGCATAGCCGATCGAAGGCCAGGGGCGCGCCTCCCATTCCGCGCCAGCTTGATAGTCCGGCGGTGCTACATAGATCTGGTTTTCGCGCGCAAAGAGCGTCACCAGATCGGTGGTGCGTTCGAGCCACTCTTTGAACTGGGCATGGCCGATATTGACCTCGTTGAAGGTCGGCTCCAACAGCAGCATCGTCTGCTTGAGCTTGGCGGCCAGGATGGGTAACTCGTCGCGCTGTTCGTGGACGCGCAGCGCCTTAAGCAGCAACTGGCGTGCAGCTTCCTGGTCGGCAGCGGTGGTCTCGTTCAGCGTGTCGTCGCCGCCGAATTCGCCCAGCGTAGCCTCGATGTAGACAAACTCATCGCAGGCACGCACCAGTAGCGGATGCGTCACATCGCGCGGGCCGATGCCGAGCGTATATTTTCCATATTCACGCAATTTCGTGACGAGTGGGCCGAAGTCGCTGTCGCCGGAGATGATGACAAAGGTGTCGATCTGGGCGCGCTGGATAGCGACCTCCAAGGCATCGAGCGCCATGCGGATGTCGGCACGGTTCTTGCCGGCGCGCACACTGAAGATCTGCAAGAGATCGACGGCATTGTTCATCAAGTCCTCGCGGTAGCGCGAGAAGCGGCTCCAGTCCCCGTATGCGCGCATGATCGCAATCGACCCGCGCTGCTGCAGATAGGAGATCAACGGGGTCAACTCAAAATCGAGGAATTCCTGTTCCGCCCATAGGGCGATGTTTTCGAAGTCCATGAATATGGCCAATTGGTTACTCATTACGGTAGTTTCGCTCATTTTTTACGGTGAGCTGGCTAATGGCAACTGAGCCAGCGAAGTGTAGACGGTTTCAGGGATGCTGAGCAATCCCAGGATGCGGCGCTGCAAGGCCGAAAGCGGTGAGACTTGGTAAGTAGTCTGCTGGTCGTCAGTCACAGAGTACAAGGTGATGTCGTCAAAAGCCTGCAACAAGCGTTCAGCGGAGGGGTTCGGCGCCGCCCGTTTCGGATTGCCGGCATAGAGTCCGCGCAGCGGTTCGACCTGTTGGTTGAGTTGGCGGCGCGCAACGAATTCGAGCAGTGTCAACACCCGCAAAGCGATCACCAGGATTTGCATCAATCCTGCAATCCGTTGGTCAGAACGAAGCAGCAACGGTCGAATCGCCAAGGCGGCGCCTTTGAGACGATGAAAGCCGCGTTCCGGCTGCCATTCTTCTCGATAGCAGGTGAGCGCACCGTTCAGGTCAAGGCGCGCAACAGGTGCATTGGTGACATAGAGTCGCCAACCAGCCAACTGGTTGAAGGTTGCGATGGCATCGTCGTTGTGCGTGATCTGCAATTGCCAGGTTGTCGTTTCTGCTATTTCGTAAGGACTGTCGGGGCCATGACGCCCGCGTTTCAGGTAGTGTTTGGTTTGTTCGGTATGTGGCGTCCAAGTTACGTTCAGATAGGCGCCAACTTCATTGCGCGTCAACAGCGCTTGACTCTGCGCCATGAGTTGCGCCAACTCGGTCTTGGCGCCAGTCTTCAGCTTGCGCAGCGCCTGTTCCGTTCGCTGCAAACGTGCCGCCAGACCTTGCTGCTGACGTCGGCCAAGCTTGTCGCTGCTCATCACAAACACGCGTTCGTGCCAGATAACGTGCGCCTCACTCTTTGGTGGCGTCCAGATTTGCGCAACGACCACCTCAAAGCCCTGACCAATACGTTCTTCTACGCCTGGCAGATGCAGATCGACAGGCGCCACAGGTGGATCGAGCACCCAACGGCGCAACTGCTCTGGCGCATCGCCCGTCATCGCCAACGGCGCCAGGTAGTATCCGCCTCCCGCCTGAATCTGGGCGCGGTTTTCCAGACTCGCCAGTTTGCAGTCGCCGACCACCAGGAAATCGGTTCGCCCAAGCACATCAACCATACGCCGCCAAGTTGGCAAGTACAGTGGATCATCAGCGCAGTGCCCCGCAACCGACGCACTGCACAAAGGGATGCCTACTGGGTCCAGCGTACTCAGCACCTCCTTGAACTGGCGCAGGTCGGGTCGATGGTCTTTGCTCACCCCATAGTCCAAGATGCTTCCCTTTTCTGGATGGTGGTAGACATTGACCGTCGTGGTGTCAATCCGCGCCGTCTCTGTCGGCAAATCATACGCGCAGATCAGATGCTGCCCCAACTGCCTTTCAATCTTCTCACCTACATCATCTTGACCCACCGCATCCAGCAGGTCTTCCAGTCGGTCATCGGTGAAGTCTGTCTCCCCAATCGGTTGGCCCAGCGCCCGCGTCAGGCACTGTTGATGCTTTCCCACCCACTCCCGCACCGGACTCAAGAAGTGGCAACACTGGCTCAGAATGTATGCCAGATACACGATTGCCAGTTGTCCATAGCTCAGGCCTTGTCGATTCCCATGCGGCGTACCGATTGCTGCGTCGATGATCCGGTCGATGTGCATTTCGAGCATCCAGTGCATCAGCAACGGAACGTCGTCGATCCGTTCCGAAGTAATTCTTCCAGTCGCCATTTCCTTACCTCCATCAGTCTACCTGCTGGAGGGTATACACCTACACCTACTATTGTGTCAAGCACTTCAGAAAATGAGCGAAACTACCGTCATTAGAGTTTCCTCTGCATTTATGGGTGCTCCGGTTGGGTGCATCGTCGCCAGCCGTGGGGATGTGCGCAACGGGAGCGAAGGTAAGGAACTGATTAGGCGTTTGGGCTGATTTTGACGGTGAGAGACAAACGCCAGATTTAGGCCATTATCATATCACAGCGTGGGGCTAAGTCATCGTCACCCTGCGGCAAACCAGCAATGCGGTGTTGTCCACCCATGGACGCAGGGTCGCTCCAGCCCCAGACTGGGGTACAACTCATCTGACTTGGCTCCAACATAATCAATGTCGACTAAGTGCAGTTCGTCGTTGCGCGCCGCTCGATATCGCTGTTCGCGCTCGACAAACAACCACAGCTTTTCGTCTTCGTCTGTCTGTGCAGCCCGCGCATAGGCAAACTCGGCAAAAGCCAGAACCAGTTCAAGTTGTGGCGGGGCGAGCTGCGGAAGAATTGTTTCGATTTGCTGGATCGTACTCTGCCCTTGCTGTATGATCATCCTCCTGAAAGTAGATTGTGCCTGACGGCATTCTACGTCTGGCATGGTGCAACGGCAAACCGTGCCCGGAAAGCAACGGGCGTAACGCCAACCCGCAGCAATTCCGAAGACGAATCAACGGTGTCGCTCGCCAACGCAAACAAATCGCTAATGAAAACCCAATGACATGCTGACATGGATTGGGTACACTGTGGTTGTCATTATGGCAGCACCGATACGCCATACCTTGATCGAGGTTGGCAGGGGGATAGCTGTAAACAGAGCAAACGACCCAAAACTACGGGGAGACATCACAAATCATGGGAAAGATTATCGGTATTGACCTGGGCACCACCAACAGTGTAGTGGCTGTCATGGAAGGCGGCGCTCCTACGGTGATCGCCAATGCGGAGGGGAATCGCACCACCCCCTCTGTGGTGGCGTTCAACAAGAATGGCGAACGTCTGGTCGGTATCACGGCCAAGCGCCAGGCCGTGGTGAACCCGGAAAACACGGTTTACTCGGTGAAACGGTTGATGGGTCGCCGCTACGACGACCCGGAGACGCAGAAGGCGCGCAGGATGGTGTCGTACGCCATCGTGGATGGTCCAAACGGGGATGCGCGCGTCAACATTCCGATCAAGAGCAAGGTCTACACGCCGCAGGAAATCAGTGCGATGGTGCTGGCCAAGCTCAAGCGGGACGCTGAGAACTACTTGGGTGAAGAGGTGAAGCAGGCGGTCATCACAGTGCCGGCCTACTTCAACGACAGTCAGCGCCAGGCAACCAAGGACGCCGGCCAGATTGCAGGCCTTGAAGTGCTGCGTATCATCAACGAGCCGACGGCAGCTGCGGTTGCCTACGGACTGGACAAGAAAAATGATGAGACGATCCTGGTCTTCGACCTGGGCGGCGGCACCTTCGATGTCTCCGTGCTGGAGGTGGGCGACGGCATCATTGAGGTGAAATCTACCAATGGTGACACCCTGCTGGGTGGCGACGACTGGGACGAGCGCATCGTGCATTGGCTGATCGACGAATTCAAGAAGGAACAGGGCGTCGACCTCAGCGGCGATCGCCAGGCACTGCAGCGCCTGCGCGAGGCAGCGGAAAAAGCCAAAATTGAGCTATCCACCGTGACGCAGGCCGAGATCAACCTCCCCTTCATCACGGCTGACAGCACCGGTCCCAAGCACCTAGTGGTGACGCTCAGCCGCTCCAAGTTCGAGCAATTGACGGCTGACTTGCTGGAGCGCTGCAAGCAGCCCTTCTTCAATGCGTTGAAGGATGCAGGTCTCTCCGCCAGAGATTTGGACGAAGTGGTCATGGTGGGCGGTTCGACCCGCATGCCCATGGTGCAGGAACTGGTTCGCCAGTTGACGGGCAAGGAACCGCACAAGGGTGTGAATCCGGACGAGGTCGTCGCCGTGGGCGCTGCGGTGCAGGCAGGTGTGTTGGGCGGTGAGGTCAGCGATCTCCTGCTGCTCGACGTGACGCCGCTGAGCCTGGGGCTGGAGACGCTGGGCAGCGTGATGACGGTGCTGATCCCACGCAATACGACGATCCCGACCAAGAAGACAGAGGTCTTCAGCACGGCGGCCGACAGCCAGACTGCGGTGGATATCCACATCCTGCAGGGTGAGCGCCCGATGGCCAGCGGCAACAAGACCCTGGGCAATTTCCGTCTGGATGGAATTCCGCCGGCACCGCGCGGCGTTCCGCAGATCGAAGTGACTTTTGATATCGACGCCAACGGCATTTTGCATGTGACTGCGAAAGACAAGGCGACGAGCAAGGAGCAGAGCGTCAAGATCACGGCGTCGACCAACCTGGCCAGCGACGAAGTCGAGCGCCTGGTGCGCGAAGCCAAGCAGCACGAGGCGGAAGACCAGCAACAGCGGGACCTGGCTGAAGCCCGTAACACGGCTGACAACCTGGTCTACGTGACCGAGAAGACGCTCAAGGACCTGGGCGACAAGGTGCCGACGACGGATCGCGGCGTAGTGGAGAACCTGGTGGAGGAACTGAAGCAGACCAAGGGGACGAGCGATCTCGCTCGCATTCGCAGCCTGACCGAGCAGTTACAGCAGGCCACCAATGCGCTGGCTCAGCAGATGTATGCGCAGTCCGGTGAGAGCGGCGCCGGTCCAACAGGGGCGCCCGGTGCGACCGGCGGCAGGACCAGCGATGACGATGTCGTCGAGGGCGAGTACCGTACAGTCTAACGGGATTGGGAGTGAGAAACCAGGGTTTTCCGGGCATCGACGCTGTCGAGAGGGCAAACTTGCAAAATCCTGGTCTCTATCGACCTTTTCTTTAGCCGGCATCGGTCGAAGGTAGTTCCGCAATAGGAACTAGCATGAGTTGAAGGCAAGTCAAAGCGGGCGGGGATTCACCTCGCCCGCTTTGTTAAAAAATCGAGGCATCATCAAGATGACATATTCATTTGATCCGTACGGGCGTTCGCGCCCGCGCTCTCAGCCGGCAGCAGGGATGGGTGTAGTCAGTATGGCCGACTTTCAGCAGTTGCAACAGATTGCGGAAGAGATCAGCCTGCGTTTGGACAAAGCGCTGGCCGAGAACAAGCATTTGCAAGGCGAGGTGGATCGCCTGGCGAAAGAAGTACGCCAGAAAACACAGGAACTCGAGATCAAGGACGAGGTGCTCCACACGCAGAGCGAGCACCAGAAACGAATCGAAACCGAGCTGGTCTTCGTCAAGGCGGCACTGGAGGACGAACGTACCAAGGCAGCGCAGGGCGCAGAAGAGGCCAGTTGGCAGGAGCGCTACGTACGTCTGCAGGCCGAACTGGAAAATTTACGCCGGCGGCTCGAGCAGCGGGCGGCAACCGAAACAGCCGACAATCGCCGCCGCATCCTGGCTGACATGCTGCCGTTGGCGGACCATTTGGACTTGGCTCTGCAGCATCAGCCGGCGAAGGAAGACGTACAGGTCGCCAACTTCATCGGCAACATCGACGTTACCCGGCGGGCATTCCTGGAAACGCTACGCCGTTATGGTGTGGAGCGCGTCGATCCGCTGAATGAACAGTTTGATCCCAGTCGTCACGAAGCGATCGGGCAGATGGCAACGCCCGATGTGCCAGCCGACCATGTTGCGCAGGTCGTCCAGGCGGGCTATGCGGAGGGAGACCGTCTACTGCGTCCAGCGCGCGTGCTTGTCAGCACAGGCGCCACACAGTAGCGCAACGCAGCCATCTTGAACGGAAACCTGTTGCTGGCTGAAAGCCAACAGCCCACGGGAGTTGCGTATGGAATATAAGGACTACTATCGAACCCTCGGTGTGTCACGCACCGCAGATGAAAAAGAAATCAAGAAGGCCTATCGAAAACTGGCGCAGCAATATCACCCGGACAAGAACCCGGGTGACAAGGCAGCCGAACAACGCTTCAAGGAGATCAACGAGGCCTACACGGTGTTGTCGGACGCCGACAAGCGCTCCAAGTATGATCGCTTTGGCTCGCAGTGGGAGCAATATGAACGCGCTGGCGGCCGGCCTGAGGACTTCGACTGGGGGCGGTGGGCTGGGGCGCCGGGAGGGGCACCGGGCGGTACGCCAGGCGGCGGCTACACGCGCACCATCTCGCCCGAAGAGTTCGAGCAGATGTTTGGTGGCAGCAGCGGCTTCTCCAATTTTTTCGAGACGCTCTTCGGCGGGCGCGGCGGTGCGCGTCCAGGGCGCCGTACCGCCGGCTATGGCTTCGATCCCAGCACAATCGGTGGGGTGAACATCCCGCAACCGGCGACCGAGGCGACTGCGCAGGTGACACTGGATGAGGCCTTTCACGGCACGACGCGGGTGTTGGAGCGCAGCGATAGGACGCGTCTGGAGGTCAACATTCCGCGCGGCGTGCAAACGGGTTCAAAGGTGCGCATGCGCGGCGCAGCCGGCCAGGGCGACATTGTCATCACGGTGGAAGTGTTGGCCGATGCAGCGTATCTGCGCGAAGGCGACAACCTGCGTGTCAGCGTACCGATCGATCTCTACACGGCCCTGTTGGGCGGTGAGGCGCAGGTCACGGCCCCAGACACGACGGTCGTACTGCGCATTCCGGCTGGCACGCAGAACGGCAAGGTCTTCCGCCTGCGCGGGCTGGGCATGCCACATCTGAAGAAGCCGGAGAACCGCGGCGACCTGTTGGCTGTGGCCGAGGTCAGATTGCCCACCCACCTCAGCGATCGCGAAAAGCAGCTGTTTGAAGAGCTCCGCCAGATTCGTGCGCGCTGAAGCAGGCGCGCTGCCCGGCATTGAGGGGGGCAACTGGGGCGAGGATGCTTCATTCGACGGGAATGAGGCTGAACGCTCGAAGCCGGTGTGACGTGATACAGGACAGGACATTCTTGTATCTTGGAAGGAGGGATAGCGTATGCGTTTTGACAAATTTACGCAGAAGGCGCAGGCTGCCGTACTCGACGCGCAGCGCCTGGCCGAGCAGAGCCAAGTAGCTACAGTCGAGCCTGAACACCTGCTCAGCGCACTACTGCACCAGGAAGGTGGCGTCGTGCCGGCGCTGCTCAATCGCATGGGCGTCGAGGGCACAGCCGTGGATCGAGCGATCGACCAGGCGTTGGCGGCACTGCCGCGCGCCCAGGGCGCCAGCATGCAGGTCGGCTTCAGCCGTGCATTGGCGGATATTCTCAGCGATGCGCAGCAGATCGCCGACACTATGAAAGACGAGTACACCTCGACCGAGCACCTGTTGCTGGCCATGGTGTCAAGCAACCACAAGGTCAGGCAATTGCTGGCGCGCCACGGCGTCGACTACAACGGCACCATCCAGGCGCTGGCTGGGGTACGCGGCAACCAGCGCGTCACCAGCGACAACCCCGAGGCTCAGTACGAGGCACTCACCAAATACGGCCGCGACCTCACTGTGGAAGCGAGCAAGGGCAAACTCGACCCGGTTATCGGCCGTGATGCAGAGATTCGCCGCGTCGTGCAGATCTTGAGCCGGCGCAGCAAGAACAACCCGGTGCTCATCGGCGAACCGGGCGTCGGCAAGACGGCCATCGTCGAGGGGCTGGCGCAGCGCATCGTCAAAGGGGACGTGCCCAGTTCGCTGCGCAACAAAAAAGTCGTTGCGCTCGACATGGGTGCGCTGGTTGCCGGCGCCAAGTATCGCGGGGAGTTCGAGGAGCGGCTCAAGGCCGTCCTGCAGGAGATTGCGAAATCTGAGGGAGGTATCATTCTTTTTATCGACGAGATGCATACCCTGGTCGGCGCCGGCGCGGCCGAGGGTGCGATGGATGCGGCCAACATGCTCAAACCGATGCTGGCGCGTGGCGAGTTGCACGCAATCGGCGCGACGACGCTGGATGAGTACCGCAAGCACATCGAGAAGGATGCTGCGCTGGAACGGCGCTTTCAGCCTGTCTTCGTGGGGGAGCCAAGCGTCGAGGACACCATCAGCATCCTGCGCGGGTTGAAGGAGCGCTACGAGGTGCACCACGGTGTGCACATTACCGATGGAGCGGTCATCGCCGCAGCAGCGCTGAGCAGCCGCTACATCACCGACCGCTTCCTGCCTGACAAGGCCATCGATCTCATCGACGAGGCCGCCAGCTGGCTGCGCATGCAGATCGACTCCAAACCGCAGGAACTCGACGGCATCGATCGCGAGATCATGCAGTTGGAGATCGAGCGCGAGGCGCTGAAGAAAGAGAAAGACGCCGCCAGCAAGGAGCGGTTGACCACGCTGGAGGAAGCGTTGGCCAATCTGCGCGAGCAGAGCTCAGGGTTGACCAGCCGCTGGCAGGCAGAAAAGGTAGCGATCCAGCAGGTGCAGTCCATCAAGGAGCAGATCGATTCAGCTCGCATCGAGGTTGAACAGGCCGAGCGTGCCTACGATCTGCAAAAGGCAGCCGAACTACGCTACGGCAAGATGCGCCAACTCGAGGGCAGTCTGGCTCAGGCGGAGAGCCGCGTGCGGGAGTTGCAACAGAACGGCGCGCTGCTCAAAGAAGAGGTGGACAGCGAGGAGATTGCCGCCGTGGTGAGCAAGTGGACAGGCATCCCCATCGCCAAACTGCTGGAGGGTGAGCGAACGCGGCTGCTGCACATAGGCGACTTCCTGCACCGGCGCGTCGTCGGCCAGGACGAGGCCGTGCAGGCCGTGGCCAACGCCATCCGCCGCAGCCGCGCCGGCTTACAGGACCCGAACCGACCCATCGGCAGCTTCATCTTCCTCGGCCCCACGGGGACGGGCAAGACCGAGCTGGCGCGCAGCCTGGCAGCGTACCTGTTCGATGACGAGCATGCGCTGGTGCGCATCGACATGAGCGAGTACCAGGAACGCCACACCGTTGCGCGGCTCATCGGTGCGCCGCCCGGCTATATCGGTTACGACGAGGGAGGGCAGTTGACCGAGGCTGTGCGCCGGCGCCCCTATTCAGTGGTGCTCTTCGACGAAATCGAGAAGGCACACCCGGAGGTCTTCAATGTGCTCTTGCAGGTGCTCGACGACGGCCGACTGACCGACAGCCAGGGGCGCACAGTCGACTTCAAGAACACGATCATCATCATGACCAGCAATCTGGGCAGCCAGTACATCCTGGACGTTGCCAGTGTGGACGAGGAAGTCGAGCGCCGTGTGCGCGAGCTGTTGCGCAGCCACTTCCGGCCAGAGTTTCTCAACCGCATCGACGAGATCGTGGTCTTCCACGCACTCCAGCGCGAGCAGTTGAAGGAGATCATCGATATCCAGTTGGAGCGTCTGCGCTGGCTGCTGGCAGACCGCAAGATCACACTGGATTTGAGCGACCGTGCTAAAGAACTGCTTGTGACGGAGGGCTACGATCCTGCGTTCGGTGCTCGCCCGCTCAAGCGGGTCATCCAACAGCGTATCGCCGACCCGCTGGCGCGCGCGCTCTTGGAGGGCAAGGTGCTCGACGGGGAGCATGTGCAGGTCGACGCGCTGGGCGAAGAATTGACCTTTACGGCCGTTGAAGCGTTAGCAGCGTAGACATGTGGGCGCGGCGCGCATTGGCCGGCCGCAGATCGCCGGATACAAAAAAGCTTACAGCCACGGCGTAGGCGCCGTGGCTGTGCCGCGAATAGGGTTGGCAATGCCACACCTGCCCGCGGGTGCGGCACTGCACATTGGGGCCACCGATTGCGTCGGCCTTCTCAACTGCGCCGGAGGGTCAGCAATGCTGGCACCCAGTCGAAGAGCACAAAGCCCAAGGGCAGGCCGATAATCGTCATACACAATAGATACCCAACGGTTAGGGCGATGCCTGCCAGCCACCAGCCGACAAAGATGAACCACAGCGCCCGCAGCAGAGAGTTGTGTTGGGGCACAGTCATGGCACCGTAGGCGCTTACCAGCCGATCAGGCTGGCGTAGCGCCATGATCATGGGAATGTTGTTGAGAATTGCGATCCCGATAGGAATCGTCACAATCAGCAAGAACATGACGTAGGCGGCCACCACAGCGAAGCTGCCGAGCCACCAGCCGATAAATACGAACCACAAAATCTGAATCAGGCAGCCCGCTCCCTGTTTCACAACGACAACGGGCGTATTCATATGATTTGACACGACATAATCCTTTCTTGAAGCCCAATCTATCCTATAACGCACTACGCACTGCGTGGCAAAAAGTTCTGAAATGCTGGAAATTTTGCCCTTCTGCGCCGTTCACCGTACCGGACAATTGTCTCCCCAAAGACATGACATCCGCCTGATG
The DNA here is from genome assembly GCA_903879975.1 of uncultured Chloroflexota bacterium. Lineage (GTDB taxonomy): Bacteria > Chloroflexota > Anaerolineae > Caldilineales > Caldilineaceae > Caldilinea. Next base: position 10,934 of record CAIRNL010000263.1, read on the forward strand.
CAGCGGCGCTACCCTCAGCACATACTGGGGATGCATGGTCTTGGACAGGTACCATAATGGGTTGCAGCGTTGTACAATCGTCTCCTGTTGGTGAGGACCTATGGAGCTTCTGAGTCTGTAGGTCCTAGTCTTTTTCCATCTCTGATCGTCCGTGACACAATACGATATAATTGACACAGGGCTGCAAAAAATTTCGCGCGAACGATGCCTTGCACTATGATTGGTATTATGTAATAGCAGTACCCCACGGCCGCTTCCTAGATCAGAGCATCTATCACCGCTCCGTAATCAGGCATCGACTCACGAGTGCTGCGAGGAAGATTGATGACAAACGATGACCAGTCCCTCCCGCCACTCCACCCCCTGAACCCGTCTACATCACGAGCGGAGATGCAGCAGTTGATTCACCAGTTGCAGGCGCGCCAGGTCGAACTGGAAGCTGAGAACCAGGCACTCCGCCAGGCGCCGGTCAATTGGGTACATGGAGCAGGAGAGGAGCAGTCTGCTGATGGCGACGCAGCGCAGGCTGCTGTACCTGCGCTGCAACAACGCCTCAAGGAGCAGCGCTGTCTCTACAAGATTTGCGTGCTGCTCAATCAGGATGATCTGGGGCAGGATGAACTGGCGCAAGCCATCGTCGACCAGCTACCTGCCGTC
>CAIRNL010000264.1 GCA_903879975.1 uncultured Chloroflexota bacterium
ATCTGGCCGGCAAAGCTGACAATGAACGAGCCGTCGAAAAAGCAGAGCGGACGGTCAGCAGCCGGCACATCGGCAAAACGACTCATGAGCGCAACGAGGCGATCGCACTCGAGCACGAAACGGCGTTGGTTGACGCGCCAGTCAGGAAAGTCGCCGTCTCCCTCTTCGTCGCCCAGATCCTGGGGCGGCAACACCTCGAAGTAGAGATCCTTCTCATAGCGGCCGCCCGGCACATGATAGTTGACGTACCAGCCGATCTGCACAGCGCCCAACGGCACCGAGAAGTCCTTGCTCGGTGGAATCTGGCTGCCGTCCACAGCTGCAGTGGGCTGCTCCTGGAGCACCGCCATCGCCCAGCGCCGTGCCTCCGTGTGGTTTGCCCAGCGCTGCTCAAACGGGATGCAGAGCGCATCGGCAGCATCCAGCTCGGCGGTCGGCAGGGCGCCAGGCCACTCCTGGCCGTGGCCAGCCACACGCATCTCAACCTCAGCCGCACTCAGGCCAAGAAAGAGATCGAGCAGACGGCGGCGCATATCCTCCTCGCTGTGCTGCCTGTCTTGATATCGTTCGAATGCAGCGCGCTGCTCGTCCAGCGCAGCCAGCACTTTGTCACGGCTCAACATACCCGTGTATGATAGCCCTTCGCTGCTCAATCGCCAATCTGCCGGCCAGGTGCTGCCGGCGGTCGGCGAGAGAACGGTTTAATCCAGATCATTCGCTCAGCAAGCTTGGAAAGGTCGTCCGTCATGAGTCAAGTTGAAGCCGTGAAGATGCCGGCCTCCGTCTATACAGCAATTGTGCAGCACGCACGCGAGGGAAAACCAGAGGAGATCTGCGGCATCGTACGCGGGCGTGGCCTGGTTGCCGGCAGCGCAATCCGCGGGCGGAACATTGCCGGCGAACGCATCGAGAACTATGAAGTCGACCCCGAGACGTTGCTGCTCCAGTTCACCTTCGAAGAACAGGGCGACGAGATGATGGGCATCTATCACTCGCACCCCGTCTCGGTGGCGTGGCCTTCGGCCACCGATGCCTGGAATGCCCACTACCCAGAGAGCATCTACTTCATTTGTTCGCTGGAATTCGACGACGCCCCGGTGATTCGTGCTTTCCGCATGACGCCGCATTGGATCGACCTGGACATTGTACAGCTGCGCCGCGAATTGCCCTTCACCGAGGTGCGACCACACCTGTTCGCCTACTACCATGCCCCTGGAGCAGCCGCGCCGGCCCTGCTGCATCCCATTACCGCACACGTGCCGGCACCCTTCTACATAGATTTTTTCACCGACGACCACGGTGATGAGGTCGATAGCCGGATCGTGTCGCTCGTCGAACACACACTCCAGGTCGACTGGCCCGATACCGCTCCAGCACACCCGTGAACATTCCTGCCAGAAAAAACACTCCGTTCGGCCCACAGACCCGGTTCCTACCCCAAACCGGATCTGCGCATCCACAGAATCTTACGCCTGGACATCCGCTGCACGAAGCCCCAGCGGAATGCGTGCGCTGTCTTCTACCAGCGCACAGAGCCGCGCCAGGTTCGTGGCGTCTTCTTCCAGCGTGTCCTCTTTCGGCGTCTCCAGCAGCATGGCAATGCCGTCCCACCGGGCATCGTTGAGGATGTGGCGAAAGCCCTCTGCACCGATCTCGCCCTCACCAATGTGCACGTGGCGGTCGAGGTTGCTGCCCAAAACGCCCTTGCTGTCGTTGAAGTGCCAGACCTTGACCGCAGCGAACCCCAGCCAGCGGTCGACCTCGGCCATGAAGGCGGCGTAGCCCTCAGTCGTCCGAATGTCGTAGCCCGTGGCGTAGGCGTGGCAGGTATCCAGGCAGACGCCGACACGACGCCTGTCCTCGACCTGATCGATGATGGCACGCAGTTGTGCCAGGTTGCGCCCCAGCACATTGCCCTGGCCAGCCATGATCTCGAGACAAGTTGCAGTGCCGGCACACTCCGGCGTCTCGTCGTGGATGCGGTTCAGCGCCTCAGCGATGCGCGCAATCCCAAAGTCGTCGCCAGCCCCAGTGTGCGAACCGGGATGCAGCACCACGTGGGGGATGGCGTAGGCGTGGGCGCGCATCAGTTCGTCCTTCTGTGCAGCGC
>CAIRNL010000265.1 GCA_903879975.1 uncultured Chloroflexota bacterium
AATGACGTCCGGCTTATTCTTCTCAGCGACTTCCTGAAGGACGCGCTCCATGTCGCCGGCATAGCCGATGTCGTCGGTATAGGTGTAGTCGATCTCGCCGGCCTCCATCGCTTTGTTGAGCGCGGCATGGATGACGCCATCCCACGGCTCCTCAATGGCCGTGGCGTAGGCACCGAATACGATCAGTTTCCCCTTGGCCGGCGCAGCTGCGCCGGGCGCCGCTGCGGGCGCTGCTGTGCAGGCAACAAGCACCGCCAATATTGCCAGCAGGCTGAACAGGATGAGTGCTTTTCTTGACATGTAATTCTCTCCTTCATGATGAATGACGGACGCCAGTTGTTCCAGAAGAGGCGCAGGGGATTTGATAGCTACACTATTGTAGTGAAGGTGGCGCGTCTACGCAAACAGGCTCAATCTGAGGACAAATAAATCGAGAAGGGCGCCCGGTGACCCCAGGCGCCCTTCTCGATGATTTTGGCCGACACACGGTCAGCCTGCAAAACGAAGCCCTCAGCCACCGCCGGTGGAGCAGTTGTCGCCAACTGACACACTGCTGCTCCCGCCGGCGCCGCCTTTCACGCCAAAAGTGGAAAACTTCTTGTTGACCTCCGCACCCTTGCACTTGGGGCAGAGAATCTCTTCCGTGGAGGAAGCGCTGCGCACCCAGTACTCAAAAAATGCGCCACAGTCGGAACAGACATACTCATACAACGGCATAGACTCACCTCTATCCAATCGTTGAAACGTTGCAGCGCTGCTGGAGCGCGACACAACACCGAGACTACCCCTTAAATCCAACCTATCTTGTGGATGTTGTCGACCAGCAGGAAGAGTGCCAGGGCAATCACAAAAATAGCGAAACTCTTCCGCAAGTGTTCGGGATGCACCAGCCGAGTCAGGCGGGCACCCACAAGCGCACCGGTCAAGCCGGCAATGACAAAGATTGTCACGACCTGCAGGTCAATGGCGGGTCCGTGCAGATGCCCCAGGAAACCGGCCATACTGTTCATGGCAATAATGACCAGCGACGTGCCCACAGCCTGGCGAATCGGCAGCCCGACCAGCATCACCAGCGCGGGCACGATGAGAAAGCCGCCGCCGACACCCAGGAAACCAGTCAACGTGCCCACACCCAGCCCGCTGGCGACCGTCACCAACCAGCCGCGGCCGCTAGCGTCCTCATTCGAAGGCTGCGGCTTCAGAATCATGAAGAAACCCACGGCCAGCATCAACGTCGCAAAAAGCAGCATCAACGCCGTGGGGGGCAGCACCTTCGACCAGCCCGCCGCCAAGTAGGCCGCCGCCATCCCGACACCGCCAAAAACCAGTGCAACTTTCCAGTTCAGCGTCCCCTGCGAGCGATGCATGAACGCCCCCATCAAGCTATTGGCGCCTACGATGACTAGCGAGGCAGTGACCGCAGACTGCGGCGACTGCCCAACAACATAAACCAGCGCAGGCACGGTCAAAATTGACCCACCGCCTCCTAGCATACCCAGAGACACGCCGATCACAAAGCCCAATAGGATATCGATCACCAATTGCCCGACCACCGTATACCGCCTTCAGGCATCTAGCCTGGCCCCTGCCCCCCCACCCTGCCGTTCCTCAATCGCCGGCTGGAGGCAGGGGGTCTTTTGTTTGTTATGCAGCGACCCGCTCCGGTACGACGCCGCTTTCCGTAGGTAGGAACTTCGACCAACATTCGGTACCTTCGTTGAGCGTCAGGACATTCTCGAAGCCGGCGGCCTGCAAAAGGCTGGCAGCGATCTGTGAGCGATAGCCGCTGGCGCACTGCGTGACAATCGTGCCTTCCTTGTCGAGCGAATCCAGATTGTCCGGCAAATAGCCCAACGGAATGAGCCGTGCACCCACGATGTGCCGTTCGGCATACTCAGCCCTACCACGCACGTCCACGATGGTGATACCATTTTGTGGCAGCCGTTTGGCCAATTCCTTGGCAGTAATGACCGGCAACGCCTGCGTGCGATGTGTCAGTACCTCCGGGCTGAAGTAGCCTGGCACATAGTCGATCCCAATAGAACGCAGATCGTTCAAGATAGAGCGCTCGGCGTCGATGGATGGCAGCAGCACGTAAACCGGGCGTTCGTAATCCACCAGCCAGCCCATGAAGGTCACAAAGCTGTTGTTATCCGACGGCACGTTGATAGTACCCGGCACGTGATTGGAGATGAACTGACCGCGGTTGCGCAGATCGAAGACCTGGCCGCCATCTGAGATCACAGCGTCCAGCGTGCGGCGGTCGAAGTTCATGGGCATGGGTAGCGTGCCGATCAGCGGTGGCCCCAGCTTGTTGAGCTTCTTCATCTGTGCAAAGTACTTGGGCGGCTCGGGCTGACCGTCCAGCAGCCAGGCAACGAATGCGTTCTCCTGCTCGAACTGGAAGGCTGGGTTGAAGAGCTTTTCATAGCCCAGCGTTGTCGACGGGATCGCACCCAGTGCCTTACCACAGGCGCTACCTGCACCATGGCCGGGCCAGATCTGCAGATAATCGGGCATTGTCTTGAAGCGCTCCACCGAATGGAACTGCTGGCGGGCACCCACTTCCTTGGTTCCCTTATAGCCGGCGGCCTCTTCGAGCAGGTCAGGCCGGCCCACATCCCCCACAAAAAGGAAGTCGCCAGTGAAGATACCCATTGGCTTGTCAGCGCCCGCAGTATCCGTGATCATGAAGGCGATGTGTTCGGGCGTATGGCCGGGCGTGTGGACCGCCTCCACCCGGATATTGCCCACCTTCCAGCGATCGCCATCGCGTACCGGGATCACATTCGGAGCATCGACATAGGCATACTTCCAGGCGGCGTCACCCATGTCACTCAGATAGATCGTGGCGCCGGTAGCAGCCGCCAGTTCGCGGCTGCCACTGACAAAATCGGCGTGGATGTGCGTCTCGGTCACGTGGGTGATGCGCAGCCC
>CAIRNL010000266.1 GCA_903879975.1 uncultured Chloroflexota bacterium
CGAACGGGTCAAGACGAATATTCAACTGCCGGCCATCATTAGGTGCAGAAGTGCCGGTTCGGAAACCAGCGACAGCAGATCTCTGCTTTCATCCGGTGTCAACACGGGCACCCCCAACAAGATAACCGGCTCAACGTCGTCCACGGTCGCGATAAAGTACTCGACGCTCGTAAACGCTCGCTCGCCAACAAACAGCGTCCCTATGCCCGATGTTCGCAGGCTCGTCAGCCGTTCAGACTTGCGTTCCATTACCGATTTTCGCTTTCAGTCGTTCACGGCACTCATTGCGGTAACGCCTTCCGGAATGGCCAAAAGCGCTTCCGCGTGCGCCAGCGATCCACGGCTGGTGCGATGTCCGGGTTCATGTTACGTTCGCTGAAGGGGTCTGAGCCGCTCTCGCCATTGTGTACTTCGCCCGAGAAGGCCACCAGCACGCCGATGCCCACATACCCTTGCGCCCGGATGTACTTCTCCATCGCAAGCTTGAAGCGGACGGCCTCCTTGCGCGACGCGGCCACCACCATCACCTTCGCCCTGCCGCCAATCTGGCCGGCGATATGCGTGCGAAAGTGCTCGACGATGATCTTGACCTTCTCCTCGATGTTGTGCGGATGGAGGCGCATCCAGTCGCCAACCTCGCCGGCGAACAGCAACGCGACGCCCACATCGTCACCGTCATCGCCGTCAGATCCGGTTCGGCAAACAATTGGCCGCCGGACAGCACCTCTTTGAGATCGGGGTCAACGGTCAGCCCGCCGCCTGGCCACCGGATCAGGGGGTAGTTGACGAAAAGGGACCTGGCCTCAAGCGTGGCCGCGCCGTCCTGCACTGCCTGCAAGACAGCCGCTTCAGAGTCCACCTCACTCGGTTTTTCTCGCGAGCATCCCGTCAGATGATGCGCAGCCATCCCGTCAGACGATGCGCAGCTTCGGCTCAGGCGCGACAACGAGCATGCTGATCTTGGCAGCAACGACGCGCGCAAAGTTGCGGATGGCCTTGGCCGTGTCGCTCTCCGGCGCCAGCAGGACGATAGGATCGCCGCTGTCGCCCCCTGCGCGGATGCGGCCGTCGAGCGGGATGCGCGCCAGGAAGTCGACGTGCAGCTGCTTCGCCGCGTCCATGCCGCCACCGCTGCCAAAGACGTCGCCACTCATGTTCTCCACGACGCCCAGGATCGGGACCTCCAGCCGCTCGAAGGCGCGAGCCCCGCGCAACGCATCGCTCACGGAAACGGCCTGCGGGCCAGTGACGATGATGCCGCCGGTGAGCGGCACGCTTTGCGCCAGGCTCAGCTGCGCGTCGCCGGTGCCAGGCGGCAGATCGACGATGAGGTAGTCGAGCTCGCCCCAGGCCACGTCCGTAAAGAGCTGCTGGATGGCTTTGTGCAGCATGGGACCGCGCCAGACGACGGCCTCGCCCTCAGGCATGAGGAAGCCCATGCTGATAACCTCCACCCCGTAGCGCGCAAAGGGCACCATCTTGTTGTTCTCCACGCGTGGCCGGCCAGACAGGCCAAACATCATGGGAATGTTGGGGCCATAGATGTCGGCGTCGAGCACGCCCACTCTGGCGCCGTCGAGCGCCAGGCTGACGGCCAGGTTGGTGCTGACAGTGCTCTTGCCCACACCGCCCTTGCCCGACGCCACGGCGATGATGTTTTTGACCGGGATATTGAGCTTGCCGATGATGCGGTGGTCCGCACGTACGTCGGCTGTGAAGCGCACATGGACGGTCTCGACGCCGGCAAGGGTCTTGACCGCAGCAACGGCCTCCTGTTCCATCTGCGCCCGCAGAGGGCAGGCCGGCGTCGTCAGCACGATCGTGAAGCCCACATCGCTGCCGCTGATGGTAATGTCGCGGATCATGTTGAGACTGACCAAATCCCGGTGCAGTTCCGGCTCCTGGACGGTGCTCAACACTTTCAGGATAGCGGCGTCGCTCAAGGCGCTGTTCTGGTTCTCTCCTGCCATGGGAATGCCTTCTTTCTTTAGGCTGACCCGCCAGGGCGCGCACAACGACTCAAGCCCCCAGAGCGGAAATTCTTGTTCCTTTGATTGTACTGCCTGCACCGACCGAGTCAGGAATAGTCTTTCCCAAATGAGTGAAAAATCATACCGGCCACTTTGCGGCCGAGTTCGACAGCGAAGTTCGTCCCGCGATCCCACGGGTAGACCTGACTCATCGAGGCAAAGTAGAGGCCAGGCAGCGGCGTACGCACATCGGGGATCATCGCCAGGTAGCCGGCAGGCGGCACAGGCTGAGCGTACTTCGCCCGGTGCACCCAGGCGCCCGTCACCCATTCTCGGCGGAAATTGGGGTTGAACTTGACCAGATGCGGCGCAAACTCATCGAGCAGTTCCGCAGCCGACAGGTCGAAATAGCGATGGTTGGGCGGCAGATAGTCGCCCAGGTAGAGCAGGTGATCGCCAGCATAGTGGGACGGGTCGATCATGTTGGTGTGCTCCACCAATGCCAGGAAGGGAATCCCTTCGCGCTTGGGCAGGCTGATCCAATACATATCTGCGGTCAGCTTGCGGTCGAGTGCCACAGTCAGCACCACCGCGCCCATACTGTTGAGCCGGCCAAGCTGCCCCAGGTAGGTAGCAGGCAGGTCAGGCGCCAGCCGCTGCATCCCCTCCGGGCTGGTCGTGCTGAGCACACAGTCAAAGGGCTGCACCTGTCCACCCACGACGACATCGTAGCCGCCGCTGGACCGTGGGCGAATCGCCTCGACGGCCGCTGCGGTGCGAATCTGGGCACCCTGTTGGCGTACGCGGACAGACAGGTGATCGATAAATGCCTGGAAGCCGCCGTCGAAGTATGCCAGCTGCGGGGTGCGCGCATAGACGCGCGCCCAAAACCAGGCCAGGTTGACCTGCTGATAATGTTCGCCGAACTTGCCCTGGAGCTGGAATTCCCAGGCCGCCTCGTAGGCCCTGCTGCCCATTTTCTGCCGCAGCCATGGGTCGGCCAGGATCTTGTCAAAGGCGCGCCATGGCCTGCCTGGATGGTAGCGCAGATAGCCAATGACCAGACCCATGCGCACGCGGTCGACAAAGGGAATGAGCGGGAAGCGCAGCACGCGACTCACACTGTCCAGCGGATAGTTTTTCCCCCGTGTGTGAATGGCGGTGTTGGGGCGATAGCGCTTCAGCGCCTGGGCAAAGCTGATCTCGTCGAGCAGATCGAGCATGGCGCGATCGGAAAGGAAGAGGTGGTGGTAGAAATGTTCGAGTGGCCACTCCCACGACGGCCTGCCCTTGAAGCCGGCAGCCAGCCCACCCAGGAAGGGCGCACCTTCAAAGATCGTCACGGCAAAGCGCCGCTGCGTATCGGGCCGCGTCAGGTCGTAGGCAGCGGTGAGACCAGCGACGCCGCCCCCGATGATGGCGACGCGCGACAGGCCGGCTGCTTGGGAATGAGTGTCAGAGTCCATGGTTCAGTTTCAGCAGGCCTCACCAAACAAAACCAGCGCTGCAAGAGCGCTGGCCTGCTTGCAAGGCTATCGAATTGGCGCCAGCTACGCCGCCAGCGACAATTCGCCAGGACGGACGCCGTGCTGCAGATGGGTGCTCAGTTCCTGCTTCGCCTTGTTGTAGAGAGCCAGCAGATCCTGATCCGTGCCTTTATAGGACTGCACCGTCTGCGTCGCACAGAGAAAACAGCCGCGCAGAAATTTGTAATTGTTGCTGTTGCACTTCAGACAGCCGTCCAATTCGATCATCATGAGCACAAAGGCCAGACTGTCCGGGTGCGTCTCGGGCAACGCAGCCACACGATCGACCAGCACTTGCCATTCCTCGCCGCGCAGGTCGCGCAGACTGGGAATCAGGTGTGCTGGGAAGAGCAACTCAGCCTTTGTATGGACGCCATACTCACTTACATCGGACATTGATAGTCTCCTCCATCAACCGCGAGACGCAGCTGGCCATGGACCGGCTGCGTCTCGCTATCCTCACAGGTCCAAATGGACGTTGGGTATCTTCACCGGCTGGCGGTCACGGTCGCCCTGGGAATGCGTTTCGCCGAGGCGATCGCTGCCCAGCAGCCGGTTCAAGTCCAACAATAGGAGTGCCGGCTCGATGCCACTATTTTGGCAGACGGCATCCAGCGTGTCGCCATCGTCGACCGCACAACTTGCGCAGCCCCCCAGGTGATAGCCAGCCAGGATCTGCTGCGCCCGCGGGTGCAGCAGACGCGCCTCGCCTACCGTCATCTCTGGTGCAAAGTGGGCGTCGCCGGTACGCTTGAGCAGTTCGATGCGCAACTCGCGCCGCACACTCTCCAGCTCAGCACGCAGGGAACGAATCGACTCCTCCGTACTAAAGATCGCACGGTTGTAGCGGTCGAGCCGGCCCCGCGCAGTGTCCAGCTCGCGGTTCAACTTCCACGCATAGCCAATTGCCAACAGCGCCACCGCCAGCGCTCCGATACTCAGCAGCGTGGCCATGGGTTAAAGCGCCACCGACTGCCCGACGGCCAGGATTGTGCAGTCAATTCCAGCCTCGCGCGCCAGGCGGCGGGCAAAGGCATCGACGTCGACCGCAATCCGGGGGAAGGTGTTGTAGTGGCAGGGGATCACATGCTTGGCCTTGATCCACTGCGCAGCGATCACAGCGTCGTCCGGCCCCATCGTGAAATAGTCACCGATGGGCAGGATGGCCAGATCGGCGCCGCCAACGTCGCCGATGAGCTTCATATCGTAGGTGAGCGCAGTGTCGCCAGCAATGTAGACGTCGTGCCCATCGTTGAAGTTGATCAGAAAACCGTTAGGGTTGCCGGCATAGGTGCCGTCGGGCAGGACACTGCTGTGGTGGGCGACGGTGAGCTTGACACGCCCGAAGGCGAGGGTGCTGGCACCACCTATGTTCATACCGTGGGCATGTGCCACACCCTGTCTGCCCAGCCACGTGGCGATCTCAACATTGCTGATGACCTGGGCAGCGGTGCGTTTGGCCAGCGCAACGAGATCGGCCATGTGATCGCCATGGCCGTGGGTGACCAGGATAAAGTCTGCTTCCAGGTCATCGGCCACAACAGAGGTAACAGGATTGTGAGGCTTCAGGAATGGGTCCACAATGAGCTTGGCTCCGTCGGCGTCGATGCCAAAAGTCGAGTGTCCGTACCAGGTGATTGTCAGGGACATCTCCTCTCCTCCTCTCATAACAGAAGCCAGACTTGCCACAGCGACAAGTCTGGCTCAGTGTACCATGGATTGGTGTGTAGATGAACTGCACACAACGAGCCAGGGCATTCTTCACCGTGGCAGCAACCAGTATCTCCAGCACAGTGCACGAGCAGTTCGGGTCACACCGGCGCCTGGCAACGCCAGAGTGGGGGGCAGAATCTCCCCAGTTTGTGCCGGCGGGTTACCTCACTCGCCAGACTCCTGCTTGCGCTGTGCAGCCTTTTCAGCAGCTTTGCGCTTGAGCTCTTCGAGGCGCGCCTTCTTGGCTGCTGCCTCGGCATCATCGGCACCACCCCCCGTTGCATCGCCCTCTTTCTTGGAGGTCGCTTTGGACGCAGCCTGCGCCTTGAGCGCATCCAGCTCTTCCTTGGAGCGCTTGGGTTTGCTGTCCGCCCCTTCACCGCTGCCGGCAGCCTTGGCCGCTGCCTTTGCCTCGGCGGCTTTCTGCTTTTCTTCCTCGCGACGCCGTTCCTCTTCTTTCTCCTGCGCGCGGCGGTGCTCCTCCTCAGCAAACTGTGTCGGCCACAGCGCAGCGTAGTATTCCAGTGGAACGGTCAACTCTTCCTTGTCGTAGACGAGCTGCGGGTAGCGGTCGTAGACCGCCAGCTCATAGTCGTGGTTCATCTTGATGGCGTCGAAGGGGCAGAACTCCGTGCAGAAGCTGCAGCTCATACAGACGGCTACGTCGATGTAGAACTCAGCCGGCCGCGTCACAGGTTTGCCGTTCTCGTCCGTGTCGCGCACGATCCAGATGCACTGCGGCGGACAGACCTTGGCGCAGATGCCACAGGCGGTGCAGCGATCCTCGCCCGCTTCCGTGTCCCAGATCAGCATTGGGATGTAGCGGAAGCGCTCGGGCAGCAGGCGGCGTTCTTCCGGATACTGGATCGTCAACAGGCCTTCCTGGGTAATCGGCTGGTCGATGATACGCCGGTTGTCGGCGAGCTTGATGCTGCCTTCGTAACGGCTCGGTTCTTTTTTGCGATCATCGATAAAGGTCTCGTTGAAATGCTTCAACGTAATGGCAAGACCTTTCAGCAGTCCGGATCCAAACATGCAAGTTCCTCCAGAATCGAGTCAATTGACAAAGGTCAGCGGTCAACCTCGCCCAACACAATATCGATCGCACCCAGAATGACCACAGCATCGGCAATCTTGTAGCCGACACTCATGGGACCCAACGCATTCAGGTTGATGTAGCTGGGACTGCGCACGTGATAGCGGTAAGGGTTGGCCTTGTTGTCGCTGACGACGTAATAGCCCAGTTCGCCTTTCGGCGCCTCGATACGCGCGTAGGCCTCCCCTTCGACCGGGCGGAAGGTGTAGCCACCCTTGCCTCCCAGAGTCTCTCCCTTGGGAATATCGCGCAGAGCCTGCTGCAAAATCTTGATGCTCTCGCGTGCTTCGAGCAGGCGGATGTAGTAGCGGGCGTAGATATCGCTCTCCTGCAGCGTTGGAACATCGAAATTGAAGCGATCGTAGATGCAGTACGGCTCGGCCTTGCGGATGTCGTACGGAATCCCCGCCGCACGGATCATGGGACCGCTCACGCTCAGCGCAATCAAATCCTGCGCCGACAGGTAGCCGACACCGCGGCCGCGGGCCTTGACGATCTCGTTGCCGCTGAGCAGGTCGTCGAGCTGATCGAGCGCACGCGGCAGACGGTCGTGCGCCAGGTACTTGGCACGTTCCTCCCAACCGGGCGTCAGGTCGCGCACGACACCGCCGAAACGCATGTAGTTACACATGAGACGAGCGCCGCTCACCTCCTCGAAGAGGTCGAGAATCATCTCTCTTTCTTCGATGGCATAGAG
>CAIRNL010000267.1 GCA_903879975.1 uncultured Chloroflexota bacterium
AGACCTACCTACCGATAGAAGGGAACGCGGAGTTCGACCGCACAACCCTGGAGTTGCTCTTTGGAGCGGAACACCCGCTCCTCTCTGCGGGCTGTGCCGTCTCGGCACAGGCGCCTGGCGGCACCGGCGCGCTGCGCGTGGCAGCCGACTTCATTGCCTCGACGCTAGGCAAGCGCACGGTCTGGCTGAGCGATCCGACATGGCCCAATCACCCGAATGTCTTCCAGGCGGCAGGACTGCCAACCAATACCTATCCGTACTTCGACAAGCAGGGTAACTGCGTAAACTTTGCCGGCATGATCGACGCGCTCGCCAAGATGCCTGCAGGGGATGTCGTCATCCTACATGGTTGCTGCCATAACCCGACCGGCATCGACCTGAGCGTGGCACAGTGGGAGTCAGTGGCCTCTGTTATGGCGGAGCGCAGGTTGCTGCCCATAGTCGATTTTGCCTACCAAGGTTTTGCCGACGGCCTGCGTGAGGACGCCGCCGGTCTGGCTGTGTTGGCCAGCCGTGGCCAAGAGATGCTTGTCGCCAGTTCCTATTCCAAGAACTTTGGCCTGTACAACGAACGCGTCGGTGCGCTGACCGTAGTCGGCCAGGATGAATATGCCACAGACATCGCACTCAGCCACGTCAAGCGCGTGATTCGGGCCAACTACTCCAATCCGCCGTCCCACGGCGCTGCGATTGTGGCGACGGTATTGACGGACCCCGAACTCCGCACGCTCTGGGAGAGGGAGGTTCAGGAGATGCGCGACCGAATCAACACCATGCGCCATCTCTTTGTGGAGACGCTGCACGACAAAGGGGTGATACAGGATTTCTCATTCATCGCCCACCAGCGCGGCATGTTTTCCTTCTCTGGCCTGACAGTCGACCAGGTCAAGGCATTGCGCGATCGCTACTCGATCTACATCGTCGGCTCCGGACGCATCAGCGTTGCCGGCATGACGCAAGGGAATATGGACTATCTGTGTAGCGCCGTTGCCGACGTGCTCAACGGCGCATGATTCACGGACCCGATGAGTGACTGCGGAGCAAAGCGGCAGCCCCCACGGCCTGTTGTCCCGCCCCGCAGGAGAATTGTCATGGCAGAACACTTCCTGGCCAACTATGTAGGCGATCCGAAGCGACTCGACCGCGTCCTGCGCGACAACTACCCGAATGCCAGCCGCCAGACGATCCAGGAACTGATCGCCGGTAAGCAGGTGCAGGTAAACGGCCGTACTGTCTGGCTGGCGTCCTGGAAGATCGCCAATGGCGACAGAATTACGGTTGCGCTACCGCCGGCCAGCCTTCCCGTACCCCATACCACCTTCGACCCTGCCTGGATTCTGGCTGACAGGGGCGACATTATTGCCGTGAACAAACCATCGGGATTGCTTTCTGAGCCGGCGCGTCGGGGCGATCGCGCCTCGCTGCTGCAACTGGCCGGCGCTGTTTTGGGTCCCGTGACGCTCTTCCACCGGCTGGATCGCGACACATCGGGTGTGCTGCTCATGACGAGAGGCGGCAGCGTCAACCAACGCCTGGCATGCGCGTTCCGCACACGCACGGTGAGTAAGGAGTATATCGCCGAAGTAACGACGCCCAATCGCCTTCATGCGACAGGAACGATGATCACGCGTATGGACATCGATCCCCAACGTCGCGACCGCATGGTGGTGGTGAGCAAGGGAGGGCAACCTGCGGCGACGCATTATGAGCGCATCGACGACGCGTCGGGACGTACATGGGTGCGTCTACAACCAGACACGGGCCGCACACACCAGCTCCGCGTACACATGGCCTATCTCGACGCACCGATCCTGGGCGACCTTCTCTACGGCGATCCTGAGTCGGCGCCGCGGCTCATGCTCCACGCACACAGGATCACACTGCCCGCCGATCTCTTTGGCCCTGACGCAACCTTCACGGCTCCACTGCCGGACGAATTCGCAGCAATGCCCTGATCTCCCACCCAGAACCCAATCGCCACGTACCCAATCGGTGTGGCGACTGGATACGCCGAGCCATTGGTCGATGTGCCTGCTTATGGTAAACTATGGGTAGCATTGATGCATGAAGGGCATCAGCTTATTGTTTTCATCTACTCACACAGAGCGCCGGTGTCTATGTCCCCGGAGTACGCGAACCTTGATCTGCTCGTCGACCGCAGTGGAAACGACTACAAAGTGCGTGTGACTGCGTCGCCTGTTGGGCAGGCGACAGCCATCACCACAATTTCGGCGACGGTCGCCACCATTCAGGCAGCGATTGCCCAAGGCTGGGAGGCTGCCAGCTTGGACCAGCCGACGAGCAAAGTGTGGGGTACCGCGCTCTATGAGACACTCTTTCAGGGCGAAATCGAGACTTGTCTACGCCGCAGCCTCGACGCCGCTGATCGCGCCGGACACGACCTACGCATTCGCCTCCGTCTGACCGATGTCCCTGAGTTGGCCACACTGCCTTGGGAACTCCTCTACACGCCGGCGTTGAATCGTCACTTAGCTCTCTCCAGCCACTCGCCACTCGTCCGCTACATGGAGATCGGTGAGGCTCCACCCTCGCTGCGGGTCGACCCACCGCTGCTCGTGCTCTGTATCCTTTCCGACCCGGTCGACCTGTCACCGCGCCTCCATGCGGACAACGAATGGGACTCGATCCAGGATGCGCTGGCCCCGCTGGTGGCTGACGGGCGAGTAAAACTGGAACGGTTATCCGCTCCAACGCTTGACACCTTGCAGGATCATCTGCGTCGCCACAATGTCCATATTCTGCACTTCATCGGACACGGGTGGTTCAATGGCGCCGACGCTCAGTCAGGATTAGTCTTCGAGAATGAGCAAGGGCAGGCAGTGCCGATCACAGCGGAGCAGTTCGGCCTGTTGCTCGATGATCATGCTAGCCTGCGCCTTGTCATGCTCAATGCGTGTGAGGGCGCGCGCTCCGACGAACGGGACGCCTTTCAGGGTACGGCGCAGCACCTGGTACGGCTGGGCATCCCTGCAGTACTGGCCATGCAGTTCGTCATCAGCGTGGCACGCGCCGGGATCCTCTCTCGTGAATTCTACCGGGCGCTGGCCGACGGCTATTCGGCTGAGGCCGCGGTCACCGAGGCGCGCAAAGCACTGTTCGACCCGGCAGGCACAGCGGATTGGACAACGCCTGTTCTGTTCACACGCGCCGACGACAATCGCCTGGTGCTTCCCATTGCATCCGCTGCCCCGAAACGGGCTGCCGAAGAACAGCCGCCCCTGATCTTCGAGCCGGAGACAGTTGCGATTCCAGCCGGCCCCTTTCTCATGGGCAGCAGCGGCGGCGCGCCAGAGTGGCGCCAGCATACCGTCGAGTTGGACGCGTTTCACATCGGCAAGTACCCCGTGACCAACGCACAGTACGCCGCGTTCGTGCGCGATTATCAAGACAATCGTCCGCGCCAGACCGGATGGTTCTTCACCACCCCGCCCGCCGGCCTGCACGATCACCCAGTCACTGGCATCACCTGGCACGACGCAGTTGCCTATTGCGGCTGGCTTTCTGCACAGACGGGCCGCCGTTACCGGCTACCGACCGAGGCAGAGTGGGAGAAAGCGGCGCGCAGCGACGATGCGCGCTCGTATCCATGGGGCGAAGCCGAACCGGATGCACTCCGCTGCAATATTGCGACCGGACGCACGAGCGCTGTCACTGCGCATCCGGACGGATGCAGCGCCTACGGCTGCTATGATATGGCCGGCAATGTACGCCAGTGGACATCGACGCTGTGGGGCGACAACCTGCGCCAGGCACGCTACACCTATCCCTACCGCTATGATGCACGCGAGGGCGCAGGGCTACGAGTAAATGACCTGCGCATCTGCCGGGGTGGAGCTTACGACGACCCGCCGGCGTTGTACCAGTGCAGTGCGCGCACGATTGTTCACTCCGATGCGCGTCTACCCACAATAGGCTTCCGCGTTGTCCTTGCACGCTGATCCGGCCCGTATCCCAGCAAAGAACGACTATGCCAAACACCGACATTTCCTGGACCTACATTGCCGATCAGATCAATCGCAAGAAATGCACACCGATGATCAGCAACCAGTTGATCCTGAGCTCACTCTACCCGACGGAGAATGTTGCGAGTGAGTGGGCCAAATCAGCCGACTACCCGCTGACGGACAGCGACAACATCGCGCTGGTCGCCCAGTATCTCAGCGTGACCTATCGCGACACCTATCGAGCAAAGACGGAGTACCTTCAGTTTCTCAAACAGCGCTACCTGTCGGCTGTCGAACACGACCCATCGGTCAACGCCACAGTGCTCGACCAGGTGCGCCGCGAGCGTGGCCTGAGTCTATCACAACTTGCTGGCGAGAGGCTCGGCTACCCACCCGCTGGCGAGCAGGCAAACGCACTCAACCTGCTGGCGGCTTTCGACATGCCCATCTACCTGACCACGACGCCACATCTCTTCCTGGAGATTGCGCTACGCAACCTGGGCAAGCGGCCGCATACCGAGGTCTACGCCTGGCATGAGGGGTTGGAGGAAGTCATCCCACCCGAATACAAGATGGACCCAGATTTCCAGCCCACACCCGACGAGCCGCTCGTCTACCACCTGCACGGAATCGACGAGTTTCCAGATTCGCTCGTGCTCACCGAAGAGGATCACCTGGACTTTCTCGGAAACGTCATCCACGACTTCCGCGAGATCGGCAAAATGCCGAACGCCGTGCGCAACGCCATTTCGAGCTCAATCCTGATCCTGTTGGGCTACAATATTCGCTCGTGGGAGATGCGGGTCATCCTGCAGGAATTGATTTGTGGCCAGCCACGCCGGCCGCGCAGTGTGGCCATCCAGCTCGATCCACACGACATGCCTGATATTCTCGACAAAGCGCGCTTTCAAGAGTACACGCAGATGTATCTGGCCCAGGACAAGTATCGCTTCGATGTCTACTGGGGTGATACGCTGAGCTTCCTCAAGCAACTTTGGGAAACATGGCAGAGGACATGAGCAGAATACCCACATCCACTGCCCAGCCGTCCGTGCCGGGCAGCGGCAACCCCTACATCGGCCCGCGCAACTTTGAGGACAACGAGCGCGAGCGCCGTCTCTTCTTTGGCCGCGATCGTGAAGCAGCTGATCTGCTGTCGCTCGTGCTGGCCGAACGGCTGGTGCTTTTCTATGCCCCGTCGGGGGCAGGCAAGAGTTCGCTGCTCAACGCCCGTCTTTTGCCCGGTTTGCGTGCCGAGAGTTTTACGATCCTTGGCCGAGTCCGTGTCGGCGGCCAGTTGCCCGAGGGCATTGCCCTGGAATCTGTTGCCAACGTTTATGTGTTCAATGTCCTGCGCGATATCGACCGCGGCCAGACATCCTTCGCAGAGATGGCTGCACTGCGCCTGCCAGACTACCTGGCTGCACATCCTGCAGATATCGAGCAACCCGACCGCATCCTGATCATCGATCAGTTCGAAGAGGTTGTCACGGCCTACCCCAGCCAATGGGAGAAACGCGAAGAGTTTTTCCGGCAGATCAACCAGGCACTGGCCGACGACCCCCACCTGTGGATTGTGCTGACCATGCGGGAGGACTACATTGCCGAGTTGGACCCGTACGCCCGCCTGGTGCCCGGACGGCTGCGTGTACGTTATCGGATGCAGTATATGGGCTACCAGGCCGCGCTCGATGCAGTCAAGCAGCCCGCTGTACTGGAAGATCGTCCCTTTGACGATGGCGTGGCCGAAACCCTTGTCAATAATCTGCGTCAGATGGCCGGCCAACATGTGGGTACAGAGCAGGCGCTAGGTGAGTTCATCGAACCGGTGCAGTTGCAGGTTGTTTGCCTGCAGCTGTGGGAGAATCTGCGCGACCAGCCAGGGGCGACAATCACCCTTGCCGATGTCGAGAACCTGGCGCGCGGCGCCGGCCTCGGCGAATTCGTCAACCATGCGCTGGCAGGCTTTTATGAGCAGCTCCTCTCAGCTGTTCTGACTGCCCAGGCGGGCCAGAGCAGCGAGCGCGAGTTGCGCGACTGGTTCTCCAACGTGATTATCACGCGCGACGGCACGCGCAATCTCATTTACCAGTCTGAGACAGAGACGGGCGGCATGCCCAACGCGATCGTGCTGGAATTGGAGCGCCGCTTCTTGCTGCGCGCCGAAACCCGCACAGGCGGCCGCTGGATCGAGTTGGTACACGACCGTCTCGTGCGCCCGATCCAGGCAGCCAACCAGCAGTGGCGCAACCAGCAGCCTCTGATCATGGCCGCCGAAGTGTGGATGGCAACACGCGATCCGGCGCAGCTATTGTCCAGCATGCAGTTGGCTGAAGCCCAGGCGCAACTCGCTGCCAACCCCAGCCGCTTTGGCCCACAAGAGCACGAGTTCGTCGCCCAAAGCACCGAGGCAGAGGCCGAACGGCGGGCTGCGTTCGAGGCGGAAGCCGAGCAACGCCGGGTCCAGGAGCAGCAGCGCAAGGAAGAGGCCGTGCGCAACCGCACTGTAGCCATCGGCGCAGTGGTCGTCGCCGTGATCATGGCTGCATTGCTGGCCGTCTCCATCTGGCTGGGGTGGCAAGCCGTGACGACTTCGCTGGCGGCACAGCGCGCCTCCGCCGAGGCAGAGGCGCAGCGTGCACTGGCTCAGCGGCGCGCCTCCGAGGCAGAAGAAGCCAGACGTCTCGCCAGTGCTTCAGCCGGAGAGGCGGCTACCCGCGCCCACGAAGCCGAGCTTGCCCGGCAGGAAGCCGAACAACTCAGCCGACAAATTCGCAGCGATCAGCTTGCCGGACAGGCCGTGCTGGTGCTGGAAAACAGCCCACAGCAAGCGTTGCTGCTTGCCGCCGAAGCGCTCCGCCTCAGTACGGGCCGCAACGTACCGCTCTCGCACGGCGTCGAACAGGGTATCCACAATGTGCTCCACGCAACTGGCGGCATACCCCTTCCCATTGGAGATGACTACGCAACAGCGTTAACCCTCAGTCCCAATGCACGCTGGGCTGCTGTGGCTGACGAAGCAGGTCAATTGTATCGATGGGCACTTGACCTGCTAGACAACCCACCTGCTGAACTGGCCAGTGCCGGCGAACCCATCATCTGGGCACTGGCTGCATCGCTGAATGGAGACCTGGCTGCTGCCGACGATGCGGGCGACATCCGCGTCTGGCCAGCCGACAACAGCGACAACGCCCCACTACGTCTCCAGACCGGCGCTGGACCGCTTTTCGCCGTGACATTCACAGCGGATGCCCAGGCGGTTGTTGCCGGCGGCAGCAACGGCACGCTCTATGTCTGGTTCTTCCATCAGCCGGATGCGGCGCCCATCGTGTTGCAGGGCCATACAGATGTTGTGAATGTGGTGGCTGCGAGCCCGGATGGGCGATGGTTTGCATCCGGGGGGGCGGACAATCGCGTGCTGCTCTGGTCGGCGGATCGCCTGGATTCGCCCGTCCTCGTCGCCACCCATGACGCACCCATCAGCGTGCTCGATTTTAGCAACGATGCGACCAGCCTGGCGTCCGGCGACAACAACGGCGGCGTGCAGTGGTACGATCTGACAACCCTGCCCAACGCTGCCCGACATCTGCCCAGCCAGACCGGGCGTGTCTCTGCTATGGATTTCTCGCTGAACGGCCGCTGGCTGGCTACAGGCGACGAAAACGGCGTCGTGCGGCTATGGAACCTTGACAACCCGGCGCTAGGTTATCCCGTACACGCCCACGAATCGAACGTCAGCGGGCTGGCCTATATCAACGGCGCCAATGGCGAAAAGCTCGTCAGCACTGGGTATGACGGCGCCGTCCGGCTGTGGGACTATCGCATGCCGGGAACAGCGCCGGAGACGGTGCGCGGCCATGATGGCGTCATTAACCTGCTCGGGGCAACGCCGGCTGTGAATGGGTTCATCACCGCTGGACACGACCGTACGCTACGTCTCTGGAACATCACCAGCCCCCAGGCCGAACCGGCGACGCTGGTGGCCTCCACGGCGTTTGTCGATGACCTCGCCCTGGCACAGTCGCCGGCCATGCTCTACGCCAGCGGGATCGCGTCAGAGGCCGTCGGAATCTGGGACATTGTGCAGGGTGTGGCTGAAAGACAGATGGCCAGGGTGGACGG
>CAIRNL010000268.1 GCA_903879975.1 uncultured Chloroflexota bacterium
AGCGAACGCCCCAACCGGCGTGATGGAATCGGTCCGTAAACGTATCGCACGTGCTGGCCGTCTACTCCTCTTCGTCTTCGGCGTGCAGAACCAGCAGGGGCACCTTGGTTCGATGCAACACCTCACTGGCTACGCTGCCGTGGAGGAAGCGGGCAATGCCGGTATACCCATGGCTCGCCATTGCGATGAGTTCTACCTTTTCGTCAGCAGCGACGGCCAGAATTGTGTCAGGAATCGGGCCACGCTTGACAACGGCAGTGGCCTGGAATCCTCTCGCTTTGAATTGCTCCTGCAAGCCGAGGATATATTGTTTGATCTCGCCGTCCCTCTGGGCTGTACCCGAGTGAAGCAGTTCTGGTGCCATGGCGGCCGCATGTTGTGGCAGCGGCTCGAGAACTTCCAACAGCACCAGCCTGGCCTGACACTGCATCGCCAGATTTTCAACCTGCGGCAGAATCGCCTCGGAGCGCTTGGAGCCGTCCAAGGGAACAAGGATGCTACGATACATAGCGGTGCTCTCCAAATCAACAGCACAGGTGAGCGATACGGTCAGTCGCTGGCACGGATCAGCAACAGCGGGCGATCGGCTTTATGCAGGATGCCCGCTGCGACGCTGCCGTAGAAGACCCGCGACAGTCCCGTGCGCCCGTGGCTTGCCATCGCAATCAGGTCGGCCTGCTCGCGCTCGGCTGTATCCAGAATGGCGGTCACAACCGGTCCGCTTTCCACGACTGTTTTGACGTCGATTCCCTGACCGCGCAGTTCACCTTCTTTGCTCGACAGGTAACTGCGCGCTTCCTGCAGTTGGCGCTCAGCGGCCTCGTTGTCGACATAGGGTACCATGTCATAGGGCGTGACCATGGCAACGACCGGCTCGACTACCTGCAACAGGATGAGCCTCGCCTGATATTTTGACGCCAGGGATACGGCATGTGACAAGATAGTCTCGGCGCGCGGAGAACCATCGAGCGGCACCAGAATCTTTGAGTACATACAACCTCCTCATTGAGCGTTTGGCAGATAGAACCAGCGACGTCGCTGGCGCCAGGCCTGCGCGAATCTCTTGCTGAATCATACGAGGCGTGCCAACTGGAATGCCGCCACGCCCGTGTGTCATACCCATCGTAGCGGTGATCGGCACTTTGCGGATTCACCGGGCGTAGAGTTCTATCACTGGTCACATGACCAGTCCTGACAAGACGCGTGTTCTGTGGATGAATGTACTGCGGTGGCGTCCTACAGAGTCAGCCCTGACCACCTTGAAGATGCTCTTGGATGTGATGGCGTACGGCATAGGCTGCCGCTTCGGCGCGCGAGGAAAGGTCGAGTTTCGAAAGGATAGAACTGACGTAGTTGCGCACCGTCTTCTCGCTGAGAAAGACACGCTCGGCAATCTCCCGATTGGTCAGCCCTTCGGTAATCAGCGCCAGAATATTCAATTCCTGCTCGGTCAGTGCGGCAAAGTACTCGTCCTCAGCGCGCCGCGCTGACTCGCGCACGCGTTGGAAGACCTTCTGGGTCAGTGCAGGATCAAGCATCGATTCACCACGCCCGACAGTCTCGAGCGCCCTCACCAGATCATCGCTGCCAATTTGCTTCAGGACGTAGCCGCTTGCCCCAGCGCTGATAGCGTCAAACAGCACGTCGTCGTCCGCGTGCGACGTCAGCATGATGACTTTGGTTTCAGGCCGCACTTCCACAATATCACGGGTTGCCTCGATGCCATTGCGCCCCGGCAGCCGGATATCCATGACAACAATATCCGGTTCGAGCCGGAGTGTTTGCTCCAGCGCTTCCTGTGCATCGCGTGCTTCGGCAATCACTTCAAAGTGCGGATAGCGAGACAGCAATGCCTTCAAGCCGAGTCGCACGATTTCGTGGTCGTCTACGAGCAGGATTCGTAAATGCATGGCAGGCTGGTTGGACTCTCTTCAAGCAAGATGTGATTTGACTTATTGCCCAGCGATTATACCATAGGGCGACCATTGCATCGGATGCGTCAGGCACTGGAGATTATGCGGCGGATTAATACTCATTCATTGCGCTGGCTTGGCGTGATCGTTCCTTTGAGCTTCTGGTCGCTATGGATCGTCGCGCGTACCCTGGTCTGGGGACAGCCGATTTCGTGGCCGGCTACCTTGCTGGAGCTGTTGCTGATTTCGGCCGGCGCCATTCTCTTTGCCAACTGGGTAGCTCTCAATCTGGAGCAGGGAGAAGCCGAGATTCGGCGGCGCAGCGAACACCTGGAAGCGCTGCGCGAGGCCGCACTTGCACTCACGACAGAACTGGATCTTGCCAAGGTTTTGCAGCGGGTTGTCGATCTCAGCCGCACCTTGGTCGACGCGCGCTATGGCGCGCTCGCGGTCTTTGCCCCGGACAATCACACGGTGGAGAGCTTCTACGTCTCCGGTATGTCGGAGGATGCACATCCCATGCCTGCCAATCTACCGAGCGGGGTTGGGCTGCTCGGCGTACTCAGCGACAGTGATCGCCCTATTCGGCTGAGTGATATTGGCGCCGATGCGCGGGCGATCGGTTTTCCACCTGGACATCCGCCCATGCGCACGCTGCTTGGCGTGCCGATCCTCTCCAAGGGGCGCCGCTTTGGCAATCTCTATCTCACGGACAAGCGCGTGATCTCGCCTTCGGCTGGCACAGTCAACGGCGAATTCACTCTGGAAGACCAGGATCTCCTGGCCATGTTTGCGACTCAGGCTGCCATCGCCATTGAGAACGCACAGCTCTACCAGGAGAATCAGCAGATTGCGGTGTTGCGCGAGCGAGAACGGATCGGCATGGACCTCCATGATGGCGTCATCCAATCTATCTACGCCATCGGCCTGCTGCTGGACGATGCCCGCCATCGCATCGATAGCGCACCACAGCAGTCCAGTGAGGTGATGGCTGCTGCCATCCGTGGGCTGAACGAGGTCATCCTGGATATCCGTAACTATATTCAGAACCTGCGTCCACAACGTTTCCAGAATCGCAACGTCAAGCAGGGTCTGGAGGAACTCGTGCGCGAGATTCACACGGACACACTGCTCAGCGTCGACCTGGAGGTGGATGGACAGGCAGCCAACGCATGCTCTGCGCGCCAGGCAGATGAATTTCTACATGTGGCGCAGGAGGCGCTGACCAATGTGCGCAAACATGCAGACGCCACAACCGTCAGGCTGCAGTTTGGCTTCAAGCAGGGAATGCTGCAGCTGACCGTTGAAGATAACGGTGCAGGCCTGACGAAATCGCACAAGGCCTATGGCCACGGAAACGGCCTGCGCAACATGCGCAATCGGGCTCGCGCCCTGCATGGCGAGTTTCGCCTCGAAGCAGCCGGGACACGCGGCATTCGTGTCGTCGTCACTGCGCCAATCGAAAAACGCAACGCATAGTCAGCATCTACCGGTCAACTACACTTGTCACTGCCATAACGTGATACCTGCCCCTACCCCGCCAGTGTACTTTGCGTCATACTCAACGCAGTACTGCACAGAATGGGTGATGGCGCTCATCACTGGCTCAGGGATGGCAGAGTCTCCCCCCCCCCCCTGTGATGGCTTGACGGTCACACATCGATTTCCAGCCAGGCACGCTGAAAGGAGGGCTGTGCCAGCACCAGCAATTCTCACCGAGCAACTCACCCGAACATTTTGCTCCCTTCATGCTGTCGACACGGTCGATCTAGCTGTCGCACCCGGCATGATTTTGGGCGTCCTGGGTCCTACGGGAGCGGGCAAGACAACACTGGTTCGCCTGCTGGTCGGGCTGCTGGCGCCCACACAGGGCACGGTGTACATGCTTGGCTACGATGTGCGCACGCAGGCCGATGCCATCCGCGCGCACACAGGGGTCGTTCTCCAGACTTCCGGCCTATACGACGAGTTTACCGCGCTGGAAAACTTGGAACTCTATGCTCGAATCTGGCATTTGCCCGCCGCCGATCGCGGCAACCGCATTGCGATGTTGTTGCATCACTTCGATCTCTGGACACGCCGCTACGAACGTGTGGGCAACTGGAGTCCAGGTATGAAGCATGAACTGGCCATTGCCCGCGCTCTGCTCCATCGACCAGCCCTGCTCATCCTGGATGAGCCATCCCTCGGACTGGACAATCTGGCGCGTGATGTCCTGTATCGTGAAATCGCCGGCCTCGCACAGAATGAAGGCGCGACGATCCTGTTGACGACCAAGGACGCGGACGAAGCGGCTGTGCTCTGTGATGAAGTTGCGGTCATGGATCACGGTCGGATTGTCGCCGCAGGTACGCCGGCGGCGCTCGCGAGCCACAATGGTGCGATGC
>CAIRNL010000269.1 GCA_903879975.1 uncultured Chloroflexota bacterium
ATCGCCAGCGGCGCCAGGTAGTAACCGCCGCCTTGCTGAATCTGTGCCCGGTTTGCCAGACTGGCCAGTTTACAGTCGCCGACCACCAGAAAATCGGTTCGCCCGATCACCTCAACCATACGCTGCCAAATCGGCAGGTACCGTGGGTCATCAGCACAGTGTCCCGCGACCATCGCACTGCACAAGGGGATGCCTACCGGATCCAATGTGCTCAGCACCTCCTTGAACTGGCGCAGATCCGGTCGATGGTCTTTGCTGACCCCGTAGTCCAAGATGCTTTCCTTTTCTGGGCGGTGGTAGACATTGACCGTGGTAGTGTCAATCCGCGCAGTGTCTGTCGGCAAATCATATGCGCGGATCAGATGCTGCCCCAGTTGCTTTTCGATCGTCTCACCTACATCTTCCTGGCCGACGGCATCCAGCAGGTCCTCCAGGCGGTCATCGGTAAAGTCTGTCTCCCCAATCGGTTGGCCGAGCGCCTGCGTCAGACACTGTTGATGTTTTGCCACCCACTCCCGCACCGGACTCAAGAAGTGGCAGCACTGGCTCAAAATGCATGCCAGATACACCACCGCCAGTTGTCCATAGCTCAGGCCTTGTCGATTCCCATGTGGTGCACCGATCGCAGCGTCGATGATCTTATCGATGTGCATTTCGGAATGTGTCAATAACAATGAGACACGAAAGTCAGATAACTACTGTCGAGCGTTCGTGTCGTTCCGACAATCCCAGCAACGGGCAATTGTGTCCCGGTGCTCGGCGGTGTCAAGGGCTGCGCAAGTCGGCAAACAGCCGCCGACCCTTGACACCGCCTGCGCGCCGGAAGAGCCGCCCGTTAACGCTGGGATTGCCGCGGTGTGCGTGGCCGTCTCTGTGGCGGCAGGCGAACTGGCTGCCAGCGGTGGATTGATCCAGACCGCCTCTGGCCGTTGCGGCGGTTTGGGCAGTCCCTTGACGAACCGCTCTGGATGGGCGGCATAGGCTGCCTGCAAGACTTGTTGGCGTTGTTGCGTGAGTTGCTGCTCCAGACCCCAGTGCACAGCCGCTGGCGTCATCAAACCCAGACGACTATGACGATGCTCGTTGTTGTACCAGTCGAAGAAGCCCGTCGCCCAACGGCGTGCCTGTTCCAGGCTCTCGAAGCGGCCGGGATAGTCAGGCCGATACTTCAAGGTCTTGAACTGCGCCTCGGAGAATGGGTTGTCATCCGAGGTGTGCGGTCGCGAATGGCTCTTGCTCACCCCCAGTTCCTCCAGCAACTGGGCCACCGACTGCGCCGTCATGGGTGCGCCCCGGTCGGCATGCAGGGTGAGCTGGTCACGCTGGATGCCTTGCTTGCGGCAGGTCTCGGCAATGAGTGGTTCGGCCATCTGACCGGATTCCTCCTCGGCCAGCAGCCAGCCCACCACGTAGCGGCTGAAGATGTCCAGGATGACATACAGATAGAAGTGCTGCCACTTGCCCGGTCCCCGCAGCCAGGTGATGTCCCAACTCCAGACTTGGTTGGGCGCAGTCGCCAGCAACTCAGGCCGCGTGTAGTTGGGATGTGTCCGCTGCGCCCGCCGTTCATTCACCTCGCCATGCTCAGCCAGGATGCGGTACATCGTGCTGATGGAACAGTGGTACTCGCCCTCGTCCAGCAGCGCCCCATAGACCTGCCGCGGCGCCTGGTCGGCGAAGCGTTCGCTGTTCAGCACCTCCCGCACCGCCGCCTTCTCCGGCGCACTGAGCGCCCGTGGCGACCGGCGCGGTTCCCGGTCTGGCAGCGGGGCGGCAACCGGTTGTTGCAGGCGATAGAGCGTACTCCGTGGGAAACCGAGCGCAGCACACAACTGCTTCACCGGCACGGCGTCTCCCATGCTTTCGATGACCTGTTTCATGATGGCGCTGCGCTCTTGTCGGTCAACGCGTGCTCCAAGGCTTGTGCAAGCTTTTTTTGGGCGCCGATGATGAGTTCTGCCTGCGCCAGTTGGCTGCGCAGCCGCTCATTCTCACGCTGCAGCCGGGCCACCTCCTGGGTGGCTGGCGTCGGCTTGCGCCCGCGCCCCTGGCCGCTTCCCGCCTGCAACTCGCCACTGGCCCGTTGGCGTCGCCACTCCGTCAGGTGCGACGAATACAGACCCTCCCGCCTGAGCAACGCACCAATGGCGCCTGGTTCGCAGCAGCGGTCCGCCTCCCCCAGAATGCTCATCTTGTACTCTGCAGTGAAGGTCCGGCGTTTCGGCGCTGACCGCACTTCTGGACTCGGCGCCTGTAGTGGCCTGGCGCCATTCGGCTGGACTACGGTTCGATTGTGAGACACGGCAATGTTCCTCCTTCGCCCTGATTCTACACTAATTTCGGCGTCGGTCGTGTCTCACTGATTATAGACACTCAGGGCTTTTTGACCGAACCGTAAGAATCTGTAAGGAGTTTGCAACAAAGCATCCTAAATCTGTCCTGGTGTCGATTGGTTAGCAAGATGGCATGGGCGAAATCGAGCCCTACTCGGGTAATCGGGAAATTGGTACCGATGGTTGGTCTATAAAATGGCGACACCAGAGTTCAATGCATAGGAGTGACAGCAGCGTATAGCTTGCATCGACCTTTCCGGCGTCGTTCATCGCGATAAGCTTATGCACGGCGAACGTATCAAACAGACCTCTACGGCGCAAACTCATTTCGGAAAGCAGATCACCAAGCATTGGGCGCAACTCAACGCGCATCCAGCGTCGTAGTGGTGCCCCAAATCCCGACTTAGGCCGATAGATAACATCCTTTGGAAGAAAGGGCTCCATGGCTTTCTTGAGCACCCATTTACTAACCGAACCGCGCTGCTTAAGTTCCGGTAGGATGCGCGAAGCAAACTCGACCAAATCAAAATCTAGAAAGGGAACACGAACCTCAACCCCTGCGGCCATCGACATTTTGTCGGTGTAGGTAAGGTTGTGATCAGGCAGGAAGAAGTGTTGCTCCAGGGCCAACATGCGTTCGAGAGGATGCACTCCCGGTGGCATCTCGGCTAAAAATGTGCGCATCGGGGCTTCAGCAACAGCGCTGCCTAGAGCAGCCCGAAAGTCTGTTGTGTAGAGATTAAGAAGATCACCACGTTTTGCCCAGAGAAAGAAGTTGACGAGACGATCATCTCTATCGAGAGCTAAGCCATCAAGCAGTTTACGCAGCCGGCGGCCAGTAACTTGGCGGCTATCGAGCATCCATCTGAATTGCTCTGGGACAGCACGTAGGGGGCGTGGCAGATATCTCCACCAGTTATCCAGCATCAGCGCCCAATGACGACGATAGCCAGAAAAGATATCATCGCCTCCTGCACCAGAGAGCAGCACTTTTATCCCATGCTCACGCGCCAAACGGCTAATATAGAGTACGTTCAGTGGCGCCGGATCGGCAAGAGGTTCGTCAAGCTGGACAACCATAGCCTCAAGATCTTGGGCCATGCGCACCGAATCGATCTGTACAACCTCTAACGGAACACCTAGATGTTTAGCCACACGGCGAGCATAGGGCAGGTCATCAACAAAACCCTCCTCAACGTTACCGCCACCGGAATCGATAGTAAAACAACGTATGTTGGCGCTCTGCTCACGAGCGAAGGCTACCACGCTGCTGGAGTCGAGTCCACCTGAGAGAAACGCCCCTACTGGAACGTCGGCAACAAGTTGTCGATGGACAGCCCGGCGTAGATGAACGGTGAGTTGTTGAATAATCTCAGATTCATTGCGTATGAGAGATTGTGAACGAAACACTGGGAGCCTGTACCAAGTGAACCGATCTACAATGGTGCCATCTTGAACCCAGAGCGCCTCACCAGGGCCAAGTTTCCTGATACCCTCCAGAGACGTGCGCTCCGCTGGAGACCAGAGGAAGCTCAGATATTGATGAATTGCAACCAGATCCAGATTGAGCTGTTTACGTGGTTGTATAAGTGGCAATAGTGACTTGATTTCGCTTGCGAAAGCAAAGCTCTGCTCATCTGCACAGTAGTAGAGCGGTTTCACCCCTAGAGCATCTCTGGCAACTAGAAGTGCTTGCTTACTACCATCCCACAGAGCAAAGGCAAAAATACCGTTGAGGGAGCGCAACATGCGTGCTGGGGCTTCGCGTTCTGCAATGTAGAGTTGTAAAAGAACCTCGGTATCAGAACTCCCTCGAAACTGCACTCCTCTTGCCTCAAGTGTCGTGCGCAATTCACGAAAGTTGTAGATCTCACCATTAAACACGATCACAACCTGCCCATCAGGGCTGACCATAGGTTGATGCCCGAGAGGTGATAGGTCAAGAATAGAGAGCCGCGTATGTGCAAGGCCGATGTTGTAGATCGGCTCAACAAACCATCCAGAGTCATCAGGGCCGCGGTGAGCAAGGGCAAGCCGACTTGCGTGCAGATCATTGATGTTGAATTGTCCACTAATGCCGCTGATGCCACACATATGGGGGAGGGTCTCCTTATTTTCTCCAAAAGTGCTGACTTGAAAATAGCCGATTGGGCGTCATGATGGCATATTTTCATTGACGATTGTGCCCCAAAGGGGCATGGACACTGTTCTGAAAATAGCCCGTATTTTCATCGTTAACGGTGCCGCCAAGGCATGATGCCTGACTTGAAAATAGCCGATTGGGCGTCATGATGGCATATTTTCATTGACGATTGTGCCCCAAAGGGGCATGGACACTGTTC
>CAIRNL010000270.1 GCA_903879975.1 uncultured Chloroflexota bacterium
GCCACCAGGAAGCTCTCCCGCAGCGCGCGCCGCGCCGCCAACTCAATGAAGTGACTCTTGCCAAATCCGTAATCGCCGATGACGGCCAGCACGTCGCCGCCCCGCTCGCTGCTGCGATCGAGCGCGCGATCCAGCGTCACTCGTTCCGCTTCCAGCCCGATGGTGAGTGTTTCGGCATCCTGCACCGGCACGATGCCGACGCGCAACGCCTCCAACGTCTGGCGGGCGCGGAATTGGTCGGTGTCGAGAGGGATATGCATCGGTGCTTCCGCCAACGTGCGCGGTGTCGCAACCGCACTGTACGACTCGGCGGTGAACTCCTTTGCCGGCAGGCGGAAACGCCGCCCTGAGGTAAAGAGGACTTCCCATTCATAGCCGCCCATGTAGGTCTTGAGCAGCTCGCCGGCACCAAAATGGGGATGATGAACGGTCTGCGTCATCACAGCAACCCCCTTAGTATGGACTCTGCTGCGCGTCGGCCAACAGGTTGAGCGCGTCGCTCTGCCCTCTGATGAGCGCAGTCGCTATCTCCGGCGTCAGGGCTAACTCACCCTCCTCTTTCTGGCGGTACCACTCGGTCACCAGCGTTTTGACGAAGAGGCGGCGGTGGCTGATGGCCAGATAGGCACTGCGCGCAGCAGCGGACAGGGCGTGTATGTTGGCTGCCTGTACTGCCTGGTCCAGCTTCACGTCGAAGCCCAGCTCAAAGATCGGCAGGAGCCGGTACCCTATTTGCTCCAGCAATTCCTCGTCGGGGACATCCAGATGTTCCAAGTCGATCTGTGGGCTGAATGGGTTGCTGCGGGAGAAGTAGTTGGCTGCCTGCACTCGCTGCTGGAGAGCCGGATATTTGGGCACGACCGTGTTGAGGAAATCGGGCGGCACCGCATACATGAAGAGCGCGCCGGGCAAGTCCTCGCGGCAGCGATCAATCACCTCGCGCAGGTTGTCGGTGGCCGTCTTCTCCGCCTTGCCACCGATGCTCAACATGCGGTCGCCCTCGTCGAAGAGCAGCGCCAGACCAGTGTAGCCCAGCGCACGTACTGCCTGACAGAGCGAACGCAGCATCTTGAAGGCGTTGTTCTTGTTGATCTTCTCGGTCACACCGATGGTGCGCAGGTCGCGCATGTCCTCGGGGCTGACCTCTTCCCCGTGCAGCCAACGTTCGAGCGCCTCCAACCGCCGCGCCTGCCCGCGCAGCAGTGCAGTGAGATAGCCCTGGATCGCTTTGTGATAGCTCAGGCTGTCGATGGGCGTGCTCGCCACGGTGTGCAGCAGGGCGTGCACGTCGGGCAACTCTTCGGCGCCCTCATCGCTCAGGTCGAGACCGTGCGGCGCCACGAGCCGGCGCAGGGTCCCTTCCAGGAAACGCGCCAGCCCCTGCTCATCCTCTCCCAGCCCACTCAGCTCGTGCCAGATGAGCGCCGACGCTACCGCAGCGTAGACGCGACGTTGGTCGTCGTAGGGACTTTCCTTCGGGCTGAGGTCGACCTTGCTCACGGCAAAGTTGCGCTGCCAGGCACGGTCACGCACACAGTAGAGAAAGTGTGACTTGCCCGCTCCATAGTCGCCCACCACCAGCTTGAAGACCGCACCCCCGTCGGCCAGGTAGGCGCCAAGATAGTGTACGTCGATGGCGTTGAGCAGCGACTCGTTGCCGGCGTTGTAATAGCTCACACCCTTGGAGAGCGGCGTGCCGGATTGGCCAAGCGTTTCCACAATTTGGCGGGCTAGCCTTGGTTCGGGCAGCATAGACTACTCCTTCCTGAGCTGGATGTCCGAATAAAAGTGCCCGTCATAGGGCGAGTCACCTTCGACGATCCACATGCTTTTGGCTGGACTGTCGGTCTGCGATTTGGTGGATTGGCTCGCCATCACAGAGTATCCCTGATGCGTCAAATGTCGGCTGATGGCAAACTCATAGAAATCGTAGATGAACTGGGCGCGGCTGTAGTCCGCAAAGGTGCGCTTGCTCGGTTCAATCGCAAAGGCGCGATTCTGGCGCATCAGCACCATTTCGATGTAGATGTCGACGAGGTTGACGCGGCCATTTTGGATCTCTCGCTTGCGTTCCACCCCACGAAAGGCATCGACGAACTGCACGATCCAGCTCGCACCATCTACGTCGCGCCCCTGGATCGCCCGGACTGCGGCCTGGTACGCCTTCACCGTGGCGTCCACCGTGATCGAAATGTGCGGTGCTACAACGTCCTTCCCGTAACGCAGCACACTCACGCGCTTGGCGAAGTTGGCGTCCAATTCGTAGCGCCCAATCTCGAATTTGGGCGGGCGCCCGCCAATGCTCACACCGATCTCCGCAAGTGTTGCACGTAGCTTCTGGCCGAACTCGTCGCCCAATGCACGTTGGGCAAGGTCGAGCTCACTCTTTACTTCGGGAATTAGGTCGAGTACAGCTTTTTCCTGGCTTGCCTGAAGGACAGCCAACCCCTTGTTGAGCCGGACGACGTCGACAGGCTCGCTGCGCAGAGCATTTGCGCATTCCTTGAGTGCTGCAATCTGCACGGCAAGATTTTTGACCTCACGCCGCAAATCGGGCGTCAGAGGGTCAATAGTCTCCTCCTTGACACGGACGCGGGCAAATGCCTCCTGCGCACCTTGAACGTTGACCGTCGTGTCGTGTTCTGCGTACTCGCGCAGCGCCTTGATTGTCTTCGCCTGGCTGTCGGCGACCAGCTTGAAGGCTGACTGAACGGCACTGGCGCGTTTCTGGCGAAGTAGATAGCCCTCGCTGAGTTGGATTAGCTGAAACAGCAGTGGTTCGTTTGGCATGAGATTTAGTCTGTGTTTGATCGGCTTGAAAGAATCATGACACAGTATACCACACCCCCTCCACGATTCCAGCGGCGCGTCAGCCGTGGTTCCTGTCGCTCACCGACCCGGTTTCTGCCGGCAACGAAAGGCAGAGTCGATAGAAAGCAGGAGTTGGCAAGTTCGCCCTCTCGGCATCCGCACCTGTTACACTTCGGTCGATTGCGCCGGAATAGTGTATGCTGGCGACTGACAGAATCTGGACGAATGACAGGAATGTCCGGTAGACGGATGGGAGAGTGTGTAGATGGATGGGCAGGCACTGCAAGCGAGAATGCACCAGCTCAGCTGGTATCACACCATCGACCTGGGCGATGGCCTGTGTACACCGGGCGCCTATGACCATCGCCCATATCTGGGCGCATACGGTCTGCCCAAGGACCTGACTGGCTGTACCGCCCTCGATATCGGCGCTGCCAGCGGCTACTTCACGTTTGAACTGGAACGCCGTGGCGCTCTGGTCACCTCCACCGAACTCCCGCAGTGGCTGGCGCACGATTTTGGCCCGCAGTATGCCTCGCAGATGACGGAGACGCGCGCCCAGGAGTACCTGCATGACCCGTACCAGTTCGCCCATGACGCAATCGGTTCCCACGCCCAGCGCAAAATGATCAATGTCTATGACATCAACCCCGACAGCGTCGGCCTCTTCGATCTCGTCTTCTGTGGCAGTGTGCTGCTGCACCTGACGGATCCAGCCCGCGCACTCATGCGCATCCGGTCGGTCACACGGCAGGCGGCGGTCATCGCAACGGTTGTCTATCCGCTGCCGACACCGGAACCGCTGGCGCGCTTCATGGGCGAGCCGGGTGGCTTCACCTGGTGGTATCCCAACCGTGCCGCGTTTGAGGCCATGGTGCGCAGCGCTGGCTTTGCCGGCTGGGAGTGGTTCTCCGAGTTCCGCCTGGACTATGCCGACGGCCAGCCTGGCCCCTACCACGGCGTCATTCGTGCCTGGAATACGCCGCAGCGCCCGGCCTTGCTAGACAATGCTGACCAGCCACCGGCACACCTGATCAAGGAGAAGGCCAGCCTGAGTGCCGGCGCCACGCTCCTCGACCCCTACCGGGAGAAGCTGCGCAGGCTGTTGGGCCGCTAGACGATCCGCCACGCCGCCCGATGCTTGCGAGGCATAGCCGAAGCCCCAAAACATCACTTGGCCACAACGTACACCTCTGGTATCATACTGTAGCGTTTTGTGGTGCCGGCTATTCTCTCGTCTGCCCAGAACAATAGCAGCAACACGACAGGACAGGTCGATAGAAACCAGGGGTTGGCAGGTTCGCCCTCTCGCCAGCGGCGCCGCCCGAAAATCCTGGTTTCTACACCCATCACGTTAATTACACTGGATGAAATCGAATCTATGCGCACGCATGCTCATGTTGTGATCGTCGGCGCTGGCATTGCCGGTTGCAGCGCCGCATATCACCTGGCCCAACTGGGCTGGAAAGATATTCTTGTCCTTGACAAAGGACCACTCTTCGAGACCGGCGGATCAACCAGCCATGCACCCGGCCTCATCTTCCAGACCAACTACTCCAAGATGATGACGGAGTTCGCCCGGTATACTGTCTCTACACTCGCTCCGCTGCACTACCGGGGCGAACAATGTCTTTATCAGGTGGGTGGCATCGAGGTCGCCTACACGCCTGATCGCTGGGCCGAGCTCAAGCGCAAGCAGGGTGTGGCCATGAGCTATGGGCTGGACAGTCACCTGCTCACACCGCAAGAGGTCAAAGCCAGGATACCGATCATCGACGAGCGTGTCATTCAGGGTGGCTACTACGTGCCCACCGACAGCGACGCGCGTGGCTGGTATGGTGCGGCCGCGCTGGCTGAACTGGCGATGGCCCGCGGGGTAGAGTTTGTCGGCAATGTCACCGTGCAGGACCTGCCGGTGCAGAATGGACGGGTGCACCGCGTGATCACCGATCAGGGCACTGTCGAGTGCGAGCACGTGCTGCTCTGTACCAATGTGTGGGCGTCCGTTCTGGCCGACAAGGCGGGCATTCGCTTTCCTTTGCTGGGCGTCGAGCACCAATATGCTATCACCGAGCCGTTGCCGGAGCTGGCGGCGGACAAGGATCGCTTCGTCACCCACCCGATCCTGCGCCATCAAGATTTCTCGCTGTACTATCGCCAATACCACGACAGCTATGGCATCGGCAATTATCGCCACAAATCCATGCTCTTTGATGGAGACTATGTCGGCGCACAAGCCGAACGTGAATTCACGCCCGAGGACTGGGAAATCTGCCAGCGCGCAACGGAGGAATTGCTGCCGCCTATCAAGGGCAAGGGCTATATCCGTCGCTTCAACGGCTACATGGCCTTCAGCAATGACCTCTATCCCATCATCGGCCAGACGCGCATCCATGGCCTTTGGGCAGCATTGGGTGTCTGGGTGACGCACTCGGGCGGCGTGGGCAAGGCTATTGCCGAACTGATGACCCACGGGGAGACGGAGTGGGATCTGCGTGAGGCGGACATCAATCGTTTTCAGCCGCACGACTATACGAGCTCCTTCATGGCCGCGCGCGTCGACCGCCAGTACCAGGAGGTGTACGACATCATCCACCCGCTTCAGCAGATGGAGAAACCGCGCAATGTGCGCGTCTCCCCATTCCACCAGCGGCTGGTCGAGCAGCAGGGGGTCTTCTTCGCCAGTGCTGGCTGGGAGGCACCACAATGGTATGCAGCGAATGCAGCGCTGCTCGCAGAGTACGACGACCGTATCCCGTACCGTGACGGCTGGGCAGCGCGCCACTGGTCGCGCATCCAGGGCGCCGAACACCTCGCTACACGCGACCGCGCAGGCCTTTTCAATCTGAGCGCCTTCACTAAGATTGAGGTGAGTGGGCCGGGTGCCCTCAGTTTCCTGGAGTCGATCTGCGCCAACCGCATCGACCGGCCCGTGGGCACTGTCATCTACACCGCGCTTTGTAACAGCCGCGGCGGCATCATGGCCGACCTCACCGTCAGCCGGCTGCAGGAGGACCGCTTCTGGATTCTCACCGGCGGCGGTGTCGGTCCGCATGACCTGGCCTGGATTCGCCAGCATGCACCCACGCAGAGTACAGTCTATATCCGAGATATGAGTGGGCAGTATACCACCGTGGGCTTGTGGGGGCCGCGTGCACGCGATATCCTGCAGCCGCTCGTTGAGGAGGATATCTCCAATAACGCCTTCCCTTTCTATACCGCGCAGCCGTTGCAGATCGAATGTGTGCCGGCGCTGGCGTTGCGTGTCTCCTATGCCGGTGAGTTGGGCTGGGAGATCTACGCACCGAGCGAGTATGGGCTGCGCCTGTGGGATCTGCTGTGGCAGGCTGGTCAGCCCCATGGCCTGGTGGCAGGTGGCAGCGGCGCGTTCGACTCGCTGCGCTTGGAGAAGGGCTATCGTCTGTGGGGCGCCGATATTCACAGCGAGTATAACCCCTTCGAGGCCGGGCTCGGCTGGGCGGTACGGCTCAACAAGGGCTATTTTCTGGGGCGCGACGCACTCATCAAGGCCAAAGAGCGCAGCAAGCGCAAACTCTGCTGCATGACCTTTGACGATCCAGGCGCCATCGCCCTCGGCAAGGAACCCATCCTGGCCGGAGATCGTGTCCTCGGGTACGTGACCAGCGCCAACTATGGCTACACCGTGGGTAAATATATTCTCTACGGCTATCTTCCCGTGGAGTACTCCGCCCCACAGACCAAGGTGGAGGTGCAGTACTTCGGGCAGCGCTATACGGCCACAGTGACTCCGGAGCCACTCTTCGATCCGAAGAATGAGCGCATGAAGGCATGACCGGTGCATGGCCTGACTAACCGACAGACGATATCATCCCCAGTCTTTTCCGTTTGGACAGTGTATGTTTCATGAAACGCAATTCAGGAGGAATGAATGCAAAAGGGTAGAGTGTTGTTTATTGTATGGCTCGTGCTGGCGCTGTTTCTCAGCGCGTGTACCGGCGCTGTAGCACCTGCTTCCAACGGCGACGCAGCTGCAGAGGGCGACAGCCAGGCTGCTGTGGCATCGAGCGGGGACAAGCCAACGATTCGCCTGATCGAAAACACATGGCCGGCTTCAGAGTTGAATGTCGCCGTGGCTGCCCAGATTCTCGATCAGCAGCTCGGTTATCCAGTGGAGATCATCGCGCTGGACGAGCAGGCACAGTGGGATGCCCTGGCCGGCGACGACGCAGATGCCAGCCTCGAGATCTGGCCGTCGGGTCACGGGGAACGCATCGCCCAGTATATCGACGAACAGAAGGTCGTCGAGAACGGTGGCGAACTGGGCGTCATCGGGCGCATCGCCTGGTACACCCCCAAATATGTCGTCGACGCCAATCCTGCGCTGGCCACCTGGGAAGGATTCAAGGACCCGGAGGTCGCCAGTCAGTTTGCCACCGCCGAAACCGGTGACAAGGGAACCTTCTTTGCCGGCCCACTCGGCTGGACGCAGTACGATCAACAGATCATGGACCAACGTGGCCTGAACTTCCAGGTGATCAATACGGCCTCGGAAGAGGCGCTGCTGGCACAAATGTCTTCGGCGTACGCGCGCGAGGACCCGATCCTCTTCTATTTCTATGTGCCGCATGCAGTGTTTACGCAGTATGACCTGGTCAGCGTAGAGTTGCCCGAATGTGCCAAGGAGGACCACGAAGCCAAAGTGGCTGCCGGTGCAGTCGATTGTGCCTATCCTCAGGATCGCCTGATCAAGATTTTTAACCCAAAGCTGGCTGAGGCTGCACCCGAGGCGTACAATATGCTCAAGAATTTCAACTACACGACGGATGACCAGATCGAGATGCTGGGCATGCTGGCCGAGGGGAAGAGCGTGGAAGAGGCCGCACAGGCTTGGGTGGACGCGCATGCAGATATCTGGCAGGCCTGGCTGCAGTAGTCGAACGTACTGACAATACGAGACACGGGGAAGTGTACAAACCGTGTCTCGTATAAACGGCAGGATGGCGTATAGGCTGCCCCACCCGACCATCCACGTATGAGCGCACTCCCCGGTAGCGCCACTCCTGGAACCACCGGTACCGCTGCAACAGCAGCGGTACCCTTTCTCAGGCCGCTGCGCTGTCATGGCTCGCTGCCGAGCACGTGGTCTGCTAGCGACATCTGCTCTGCAGCACGCTCATATAGAAAACGGCCAAATCGTACTTCGACCTGGCGCGCGAGAGACTTGATGCAACTCCACCTCTGCGGTACGCTTATCCTATGGCGCAAACTCAGATATTGCATGTCGATCCATACCAGCCTGATCCGGACACGATCGCTGTGGCTGCAGCCGCCATTGCCGGCGGACAGCTTGTCGCGTTTCCGACCGAAACGGTCTACGGTCTGGGCGCCAACGCGTTCGATCCCGCCGCTGTAGAACGTATTTTCACCGCCAAGCAACGCCCATGGACCGACCCGCTCATCGTCCATCTGGCCACAGTGTCCCACCTTGATCGGGTGGTACAGGACATGCCGGCAGCGCTCATAGGGCTGGCTGAACGTTTCTGGCCCGGCCCGTTGACCCTTGTCCTGTGCCGGGGGCGCAGCGTGGCGCCAAATGTCTCAGCCGGCCGCAACACCGTGGCCGTGCGCGTGCCGGCGCACCCGGTTGCCCACGCACTGTTGGTGGCCTGCGACCTGCCCATTGCGGCACCTAGCGCCAATCTGTTCAGCCGCCCCAGCCCAACGACGGCACAACATGTCCTCGACGACCTGGACGGGCGTGTGGAGGTCATTCTCGATGGCGGCACCGCCACGATCGGCCTGGAGTCGACGGTGGTTGACCTGACTCAGACGCCGCCTGTTTTGCTGCGACCCGGAGGAGTGCCCGCCGAACTGCTGCTCGATCTGCTCCCCGATCTGCGTGTACCCGCCGACCCCATGGTTGGAGCCGAAGGGGAGGCTACTGCATCGCCCGGCATGCTCCTCAAACATTACGCGCCGCACGCTGCGGTCGTCCTGCTCCGTGGTAATGCCCTGTCGGCACGGGCGTTGGCGCTGACGATCCTCAACCTGCTCCACAACGCAGGCAGGCGTGTCGGCCTGCTCGTGCCCGACGAGGAGTTTTCGCTGTATGTCGGGCTGCATGCTGAGGTGGTAGGGATGGGACCTTCTACTGACTTGCTCGCCGTGGCGCGCTATCTTTTTGCCCGGCTGCGCGAATTGGATAGCTTGGGCGTCGATGTCATTCTGGCACGCGAGGTTGCCGCAGGCGGCCTCGGCACAGCGATTCGCGATCGGCTCTTTCGCGCTGCCGAAGGAAAGATCCTCGATGCCGACGCCCCTGTCGATCTGGGAAACTGGCTTACGCCGCTGCTAAAGTGA
>CAIRNL010000271.1 GCA_903879975.1 uncultured Chloroflexota bacterium
GTCGTCCATGTGGGCCGCACGGGTGCGGTGACACCCAACGCCGTGCTGGAACCGGTGCCGGTCAGCGGCGTCGTGGTCAAGAGTGCGACGCTGCACAACGAGGACTATATCCTCGACCTCGACATCCGCATCGGCGACAAGGTGGTTATCAAACGTGCCGGCGAGGTGATCCCCAAGGTGGTGCGTCCGCTGGTCGAGCTGCGTGCGGGCGACGAGCGCATGTGGGCCATGCCCGCAACGTGCCCGGTCTGCGGCGCACCGCTCGTGCGCCCGCCCGGCGAGGCCGCAACCTATTGTGTCAACAATGCCTGTCCCGCGCAGCTCGTGCGTGCTGTCGAATACTTCGTGGGGCGTGAGGCCATGGATGTCGCCGGCTTTGGCATCAAGCAGGCGGAACTCTTTGTGGCGCAGGGCTATATCCGCGATCTGGCCGACATCTACCAACTGCCGTGGGATGCGATCCGCTTGCTGGATGGCTACGGCGACAAGCGTGTCGACAACCTGCGCGCCGCTGTCGCAGCGAGCAAGGATCGTCCGATCCATCGCCTGCTCATTGCGCTGGGTATCCGCTTTGTGGGCGTGGGCGTCGCCGAACTCATCACGCGGCACTATCACTCCCTGCTCGACTTGATGGCGGCAACGCCTGAAATACTCACTGCATTCGAAGGTGTCGGCCCCAAGATCGCCGAGAGCGTCCACGAGTACTTCTCGATACCCTCCAATCGGGCGCTGATGGAGAAGTTCGTGCGTTTGGGCGTACGCGTGGCCGAAGAGACCCCTCCGGCACTCACGGGCGCTCAGCCCCTGGCCGGCCTCACCTTTGTGGTGACGGGCACGTTACCTACTTTCAGCCGCAACGAGGCACAGGACTTTATCAAGGTACATGGCGGCAAGGTTGCCAGCAGTGTGAGTGGCAAGACCACTTATCTCGTCGCCGGCGAGGCTGCAGGCAGCAAGCTCGACAAGGCGCGTCAACTCGGCGTTCCTGTGATCGACGAAGCGCAGCTGCGCCGAATGGCTGAGGAAGCGTCATAGGCAAACGAGGGGAAGACGCAACTCCAGGGAAGAGTGCGCAGGACGCTTCAGCGCTTCACCCGCGTATGCCCTCAATCACTGCTACCGCACGTGCCACGCCATTCTCCTGCCGGAGCGCGGCGCCAAGCCGGCGTGCTGTAGCCTGGATTGCCGCGTTGTCGGCTGTCAGGGCGATGGCTTCGGCCAGCGTTTCGGCGCGCAGCTGGCGACGGGGCAGGGCGCGCGCACCGACGCCAGCTCGATGGACGCGGTCGCCCCAGAATGGTTGGTCGGCGCTGAAGGGGACGACGATCTGCGGCACGCCGGCGCGTAAGGCTGCCGCAGCCGTGCCTGCGCCGCCATGGTGTACCACCAGCGCAACCTGCCCGAACAGCCAGTCGTGTGGGGCGTTGTCGATGACCAGGACGTCGTCGCCTCGCTGCTGCGCGTGCAGGCCCTGCCAGCCCGCCAGCAATAGCCCGCGCCGCCCTGCCTGGCGCACCGCTCCGACAACTGCGCGCGTCATTGCCGCCGGGTCGTCGTCTCCAAAGCTGCCAAAACCCACATAGATGGGTGCCGGCCCGCCAGCAAGAA
>CAIRNL010000272.1 GCA_903879975.1 uncultured Chloroflexota bacterium
CAATATTCTGGTCAACCTCCAGAACGGCAAGATCATCTTCCTCGACCTGGGCATGATGGGCATGCTCAACCAGGAACAACGGGTGAATCTGGCTGACCTGATCTGGGTGCTGAACACGCTCGATGCCTACGAAATCTCCGAGACGTTGCTGCGCCTGTGCACCCCGTTCAAGGGCGTTCATGTCGAGAAATTCCGCGAAGATATCGACCGCACGGTCGTGTGCTATATGCGATATCCAGACGAGGCCGGTTCGATCTCAGCAGTACTCAATTCCGTCTTCACCGTGCTCACCGACAACGGCCTGCGCCTCGGCAGCGAACTGACAATGGCGCTCAAGACCCTGATCCAGGCTGAAGCAATCGTCCACACATTGGATGACCCGTTGGACATCACACGCGAGGCATTTAGCTTTATCCAGGGCTTCCTGGTCGAACAATTCATGGTCGGGAATGTCAAAGCCAATCTTCAGACGCAGGTCTCGCGCACCCTGAAGGATATCGTGCGGCGCATTCCAGACCTGCAACAGGCCACCATGCAATGGCCCAATCAATACGAAAAAGGCAAGTTCGAGGCCGAAGTCAATACTGACGAGATCAACTCTCGGCTGGACATCTTCAACGTAGCAGCGCAGCGGCTGGCCATCGGCATCGTCCTGCTCGGCATGATCATCGGCTCGGCATTTGCGACGAGCATCGAGGGGAGTTTTCTGGGAATTGATTTCTCGGCGCTAGCTTTCCTGATCTTCATTTTTGCCATCCTGACGGGAACCATCATGGCGATCCGGATGATGAGGTCGATCAGCGCCAGCCCCTATCAGAAAGCGCGCGTTTATTATGAAAAGTGATGCGAGTGGCGAAACAAGGGGGGCAGCAGGGCAATGGGCATGGCAACGGCACAACAGACTGAACGGCATGGGTGAGAGCACACCTCACCGGATCACCTACGTAGGTCATGCGACCGTCTTGATCGAGGCAGGTGGCGCGCGTCTCCTGACGGATCCGGTGTTGCGCCACCGCATCGTGCACCTGCGCCGCCGCCGGTCGCCCATCCTGGGCATGTGGCAGGAAAACATCGACGCGGTTCTCATCTCGCACCTGCACTACGACCACCTGGACTTGCCCTCCCTGCGCCGGCTCGGCAGAGAGATGCGGCTCATTGTGCCGTTCGGCGCCGGTGCGTTGCTGCGCCAGCATGGCTTTGCCAATATCGAGGAACTGCGTGTCGGCGAGCGCACCAGCATCAACGGTGTGCCGGTGACGGCCACCATGGCGCTGCACAGCGGCGCGCGCAGCCCGCTGGGTCCGACAGCCGACTGCCTCGGCTACATCGTCGGCAGCGGGAAGCAGCGCACCTACTTTGCCGGCGATACGGACCTGTTCCCCGAAATGGAGCAGCTGGCTGGGTCCGTCGATGTCGGGTTGTTTCCGGTGTGGGGATGGGGGCCGACGCTGGGCACTGGACACATGGACCCCTATCGAGCGGCTGAGGCGTGCAAGCTCATTGCGCCGCAGGTGGCCATCCCGATTCACTGGGGTACACTCTATCCGCTGGCCATCCATCGGCTGACCAAGGCCTTTCTCATCGATCCGCCGCTGCTCTTTCACGAATTCATGATTCGTCTGGCGCCCCAGATCGATGTTCGCATTCTCCAACCAGGCGAGCACTGCGAGTTTTAGTTACCCGGTCTTGGCACACCGAGAAGCGCGACGGAATCCCTTGTGTGTTGTCTCAGTAGCGATCCAGGGTCTTGCCCTCCACGGCCAACCTGGCAATATGCCTGCCGATGCTCAAGGAGGCAGTGGCCGCCGGTGACGGCGCGTTGAGAACATGGGTCATGCGGTAGGCGCTGACGATGTGGAAATCGTCGACCAACTTGCCGTCGGGCGCCAGTGCCTGTGCGCGCACACCGGCGCCTGCTGCCTTCAGGTGGTTGACTTCGATCTCCGGCACCAGGGTACGCAGTGCCCGCCAGAACGCATACTTGTTGGCTGAACGATAGAATTCGCCGATACCCGTCTGCCAGTAGCGCCCTGCCAGCCCCCAGAAACCGCTGAAGGCCAGCGTGTCAAGGGTATCGCGCGCCGAGAAGCTCGTCTTGCCATAGCCTTCGCGCTTGAAGGCCAGGACCGCATTGGGGCCGGCCTCGACGCTGCCGTCGATCTTGCGCGTAAAGTGCACGCCCAGGAACGGGAACTTGGGGTCTGGCACCGGATAAATCAGGTTGCGCACCAAGTTGCGCGCTGCCGGCTTGAGATCGTAGTACTCGCCGCGGAACGGGATGATCCGCACGCCTGGGTTGACCCCGCACAGGGCTGCGATGCGATCGGACTGCAACCCGGCACAGGCAATCAGATAATCGCAATCGATGCTCTCCTCGTCGGTCGAGATGAGCGTTAAATGGGCCGGATAGCTGCGCACGCTGGCAAGGCGCCACCTCGTACGGACAACACCGCCGGCGAGCTGCATGCGCCGTGCGTAGGCCGCCGCCACCGCCTTGTAGTCGACGATACCCGTTTCTGAGACCCACAGGCCAGCCACGCCGGCCACGTGCGGTTCGTATTCGCGCAATTCTGCAGCGGCGAGCCGCCGCGGCGCCAGGCCATTGGCCCACGCCCGCTCGGCGAGGGCGTTGAGGCGATCCACTTCGTCCGGATTGGTGGCGACGACCAGCTTGCCGCAGCGCTCGTGCTGGATCTTCTCTTCGGCACAGAACGCGTAGAGGGCCGCACGCCCCTCGGTACAGAGCTGCGCCTTCAGCGAACCGGGGCGATAGTAGAGCCCGGAATGGATC
Organism: uncultured Chloroflexota bacterium; assembly: GCA_903879975.1. Taxonomy (GTDB): domain Bacteria; phylum Chloroflexota; class Anaerolineae; order Caldilineales; family Caldilineaceae; genus Caldilinea. The sequence goes on from CAIRNL010000272.1 coordinate 2,792, forward strand.
ACGCCGCTGTTACGTCCCGTCTGGTGAGCAGCCAGATCGCCCTCTGCTTCGAGCACGACGACCGACGTCACGCCGGTCTCTGTCAAAGCCAGCGCAGTTGCCAGCCCGACAATTCCGCCTCCCACGATCGCATATTCGAAGTGCACAAGTCCTCTTTTCCCTGAACAGGCAGCGCAGTACGCGGCCGCCATTCCGCCCGGCATCCAATGACTGTCGGCAGTATATTTTACCGAACGACAGGCGCCGACCGAAATCTCCCTATAATTTGCGTCCACAGTGCTATAATGAAAAGCAAAATTGCGGCATGCACCGGCATAGCTGCGAGGATGCCCACACCGGCCACTGCCACGCCGCGCCAATGAGCGCAAAACACAAGGAGAGACTTCATGGGTGACATCGTCCTCGACCACGGTACCGTGCTCGAACATGACAAGAGCCAACTTCACCCCCTTCATCATCCCAAGCAACACGCCAGCCCGCTCGTTGTCGATCGCGCCGAAGGCGTCTGGCTGCATACGACCGACAATCGCACCGTGCTGGACGGCATGGCGGGGCTGTGGAACGTCAATATTGGCTACGGCAACCAGGAGTTACCTGACGTCGCTGCAGCGCAGATGCGCAAGGTCGCCTTCACATCCAACTTTGTGGGCATGATCGCGCCGCCGTCTGCCGAGCTCGCCCACCGCATGGCCGGCATCGCGCACCCGACGCTCAACACGACATTCTTTACCTCCGGAGGTTCCGAAGCCAACGACTCGGCCTTCAAGACGGTGCGCTACTACTGGCAGCGGCTGGGCAGGAAGGACAAGTTCAAAATCATCTCGCGCCAGGCTGCGTACCACGGCATCACGGTTGCGGCGACAGCTGCCACCGGTCTCCCGCGCTATCACACGATGTTTGGCCCGCTGGCGCCTGGCTTCTCTCATATCCCGG
>CAIRNL010000273.1 GCA_903879975.1 uncultured Chloroflexota bacterium
CGAGTGTGAATCGCTGACTTCATATTTGCTTCACATCTCTATGGCAGACTGAGCGTGTCGACTGCGGTTGACCATGGAACCGAACTGTCCGCCAGGCGACGCCCTGGCATCGTACTCAAACGACGCAGAGGAACTTTATGACTACGACTCTTTTCCGTCATCATCCGCTCAGCCGGCGGAATTTTTTGCGCTTGGGCGGGTTAGGGGTTGCCACACTTGGACTGTCTGCATGCGCCGGTGGGGCGCTACCCCAGGCGGCGCAGCCCACGGCCCCTCCAGCAGACGCCAAAGCTGCAGCACAGGATGCTGCGCTTGTCTTCACGCTGACTGCTCGTGCGGCGGAAACGCAGATTTTGCCCGGCGCAGCGACACGCGTGCTCAGCTATGCCACAAGTATCGAGCAAGGCGACCCGCCCGCATTGCATGCAGTGCCCGGCTCCTACCTGGGGCCTATCGTGCGGGTGGCGAGCGGTGCGACAGTCACCGCCCGGCTACGTAACGAGTTGGACATGCCGACCAACGTGCACTGGCATGGCCTCATCGTGCCAGCCGAGGTTGATGGCCAGCCATCCGACGTCGTCGCTCCCGGCAGCGAGGCGGAATATACTTTCACGGTGCATAACCGGCCAGGCACGTACTGGTTTCACCCGCACCCGCACGGTCACACGGCCGAGCAGGCTTATCGCGGACTGGCCGGGCTTTTCATCGTCAGCGACCCGGCGGAAGCCGCGCTCGGTCTGCCCGCCGGCACACAGGACATTCCGCTCGTGCTTCAGGACCGCATCTTCGATGCGGACAACCAGCTGGTTTACATCACCGGCGGCATGGTCGGCATGATGAACCAGATGATGGGTGTGCTCGGCGATCGCGTCCTGGTCAACGGCCAGCCTGACGTCGTGCTGCCGGTGGCGACGCAGCCCTATCGCTTGCGCCTGCTCAATGGCTCGAACGCACGCATCTTCAAGCTAGGCTGGAGTACTGGCGCGCCGCTGACAGTGCTGGCGACCGATGGCGGCCTATTGGCTGAGCCCGCCACTGTGCCCTATGTTATGCTTGCGCCCGGCGAGCGTATCGAAGTGTGGGTCGATTTCGGACCCGCAGCAGTAGGCGACGAGATCAAGCTGGTGAGCCTCGCCTACGAAGGTGTGGAGGCTGGCGGGGGGATGATGGGCGAACTGTTCCTGCCCAACGGCGTCGCCTTCGATGTGATGACCTTTGCTGTGACAGAGTCGGTGCAGAGCAACCTCACGTTGCCGGCCGTGCTCCTGCCTGTCGAGATGCTGGCTGCACGTCAGGCGGTCAATGCAGCGTCACCGCGCCCCTTTATCTTCGCGATGGACGACGCCATGAACTGGACGATCAACGGCCGCACCTACGAAATGGATGTCGTAGCCGACGACGAACGAGTTCGTTTTGGCGATGTCGAGGTATGGGAGTTCTCCAACCGGATGGCAGCGCCAGTTGCTGCGGGCACCACGGTCGGCATGGATCACAGCGCCCATGCGCAGCATGGCGCCGCAATGACCCACAACGGCATGCGCGACTTCATGGCGCACCCTGTACATGTGCACGGCGTCCAGTTCCAGGTGCTGAGCCGAGAAGTCGACCTCGCACAGCGCGCTGGCTGGGAGACGATCAAGGATGGCCTGGTCGACCAGGGGTGGAAAGATACGGTGCTGATCATGCCGGGCGAGCGCGTGCAAGTTGTGACACGCTTCGACGGCTACCGCGGGCTGTACGTGATCCACTGCCACAACCTGGAGCACGAAGACGGTGGCATGATGCGCCATTTCGAAATCGTGTGAAGCGAGAAGAGAGCCACGAAGACGCCAAGGTTTATGAGGTGATTCACGAGAGTGTTTTGTGCAGCTTTGAGTCTTCGTGACTTTGTGGCTAGATACTACTAGGGCCTAATGCTAGTTAAAAGCAAGCCGTTTGATGTTGAGCCAGTCGGTGCGGCCCAAGAGGCGATTGATATAGATGCTCATCGTGTGTGCGGTGAGTTTGGCAACCAGGCGCGCACAGAGTCCCTGAAAGGAATGTGCGTGGTTGGTTTCAATGTTGAACTGGGCCGTGAGTTGGTTGTTGACGGTCTCGATGAGTTGGCGAAAGCCATTGAGCAACGTGGCAACGGCGGGCGGGAGTTGGACCTTTTGGTTACGCCGTGGGACCGTCAACAGGCGGATATTGTTCGTTGCGGCGAGTTCACAGGCGTGGGCTTGACTGATGTAAGCCTTGTCCCCGACGACGTCAAGGTTGCGATGCCCACTGAGCAATTCGCGGCCGGCTTGCAGGTCGCACACGTTGGCCGAGGTGAGCTCAAAATCGAGAATCAGACCGCTACCCGTGATCAGCAGGTGCAGTTTGTAGCCGTAGTAGGTCAGCTTTTTGGAAATGGCCTTGCCATAGGTGGCACCGTTGACCATCCATTCGCTGCCACGGTAGCCGGACAAGGCGCCGGGAACAAGGTGGAAGTGCATGATCGGCACCGGGAGACTGTCCACGATACACTGGCGATCCTGGGCGATCTCCATCGCGTGCAGCATCGCACGGCGTATGTCATTCAGCAGGTCCGTCAACTGCCGCCGCCGCCGATTGAAGCGGCTTTGCGTCGGCAAATGCGGAAACATATCCCGGTACGCTTGCATGTTGCTCAATAGCTCCGTCTCGACATCCCAGCCCTTGCTCTCACCGATCAACAGCAGGGTGCATAGTTCACTATCGCTACACTCTGGGGCAGGACCCGTCGCATGTGCCCTGCCGGTTTTCGTTAGCCGCTTCAGCGTATCGTCGACGATGACGTACGTGTACAAACAAAAGTCGGCAAAGTCGAATTCATCATTTTCGTGTATCATGGCGTTGAGTCCTTTGTTGCATACCTTGCTTGGTTGTCAGCCGCAATTGTATGCCTTCAAAGGACTCTTTTCCACTACCCGATCAACTAGCATTAGGCCCTA
>CAIRNL010000274.1 GCA_903879975.1 uncultured Chloroflexota bacterium
TGAGTCGTGCAGCAGTGTCCGGCGTAAGCTGCGCAGGTGGTGCAGCGCTGGCAATGTTCGGATGGACTGTTGATAGAAACAGCGTGGCCGCCAGGGCAATCAGCAGTATGGAGAGGCGTAGCATGGAGACTTTTTTCCTTTGTTGAGCCAGACAACAGCTCCCTCACTGCAAATCGTGTGGCGACACCTGTGCAGCTGCCCTGGATAGTGGCTGCACAGGTGCTATTAGACTGTCAGTCGATGGACTCAGGTCTTACCGGTTGATTGCAGGCAGATAGAGCTGTTCCTGCCGGATGTCACCTACCCCAATCTGATTGAGCTGCGTGCTGTACAGCCAGGGCGCATTCTGTGCCTCCACAGTCAGGTAGACGTTGGCCAGCGTGCCTTTCTCGGTAGCAGCCGGCACGGTGACCCCCAACTGGTAGGTGAAAGTGGCGCCAGCCGCAACACTGGGCAGGGTCAACGTAATCTCGCCTGTCCCACTGACCAGCTGATCCTGTACCTGGAGCGCCAAGGGCCAGCCTTCCCAAGATTTGGCTGTGAAGATGAAGTTGTCGGCAGTCACACCGGTATGGGTGAAGGCATGCGTGAAGGTGACGACGCCACCAGGCGCCACTGGGTATGGAATGTCACGATAAGGCTCGGTCTCGTCGTTGGCAAAACTGATGCCAGTCTCCGGCATCGGGTCGCCCGGCAGTCTGGGGCCGACGCTGATCTCGTAGGTGCCGGTATCCACTTCATCGAAGTAGTGCTGCACACTGACATAGAAGACTTCGCTTGGCGTCACCATCGTCAGCGGGACAAAGAGATAGTCGTCGCTGTCTGGGTTGTACTCGAAGTACTCTTCATGAATCACATTCAAATTCTGGTCGTAGATGAACAAATAGGGGTCCATCTGTAGGCTGAGCGTATCCACACGCAGGAACAACTCTTGGATGTTGGCCACACCCATATCGGCAGGATTCACGACGAAAGTATCGACATCGCCGGCGGCGTCAATGCGGCCTGGAATGTGGGTGTTGTCGGGTGGCAGCAACGTCGTTGCATCCCCCAGTTCGTTGGCGTGGTCGTCAGCCTGCCAATCCACCACGCTTACCCAGGTTTCGCCGTAGCGATGAAAGTTCTCGCCAACTGCAGTGATTTCAACGGTGATCTGGTCGGTGACGCCCAGATTGGTGTATGCCGCTTCACCGCTGTCGTTGTCAAACTGCACTGTGATCCAGTAGTCGCCGTCGGTCCAGTAATCGACATAGCCGGCGTAGTTGCCGTCACGCGCTGCCGTGTCCGGCGCCACCCCGTCGTCGCGCAGGCTGAAGACTTGGTAACTGCCATCCGGTGCGTTCACCTCACCCACTAACGTGGCGTCGGTGATGTCGAGATCCTGATAAACCTTGGCGTTGAGGATGATGGGGCGCGGGTATTGCACCACATCGCCTGTTGCATTGGTGACACTGGCGCCGTAAGTCTGTACGCCTGTCTGCGCCCACCCATCGACAAAGTACCAGATCCAGGAATCAGCGCCCCGGTTGTTGATGCCGCGCAACTGCCAGACGCCGGGGCTGGCGTCCAGAGCGATCGCGCAGCTGGTGAACGGTGCTTCAGGCGTGCCCCAATCTTCACACTGCTCGATGGGAAAGGCGGCAGTCGCACCGTCCGGCGCAACCATCTCCAGTGGGAATTCCTCCGGTGTGGCACCGAACCAGACGGTTGCCTGCAGGAGATTGAGCCCTGCATCGACATGGATGTCGGTGCTGTACGGGGCGCCGACATCCAGCGGCTGGTAGCCGGTCTTGATGCCGGAGTAGAAGGTCAGCGAGGTGTAGCGGTCAGCCACCTGCAGTCCAGCCAGCAGCGACTGCGCATCTTCGACATCGGTGTAGAAGCCCCAGGTGGCATCGGCGACTTCGCGCAGGATATAACCGTCATCAGCACTGGCGTTGTAGCCGAAGCTGTAGACGGAGATGCCGGCCTCGGCGAAGGTGGCAGTCATAGCTGCTGGTTGGCGTCCTGTGGTAGCGGCGCCGGTGCCGATGAGATAGACTGCGCGCGCAGTGTCGAGATAGGCTTCTGCAGTCAGACGGCTGTGCGCCTCGAAGAGGGCGTCGCCGGTGGCGACCTCTGCATCCCCGAGGGTGAGCGCCGCAATGGCTGCCTGAATGGCATCTCGATTGCTGGCGTTGATCGGAGTGAGCGGCAGGCTCTCGCGCACGCTGCCGTCGAAGTTGAGCAGCCCGAACATATCCCCCTCACGTGCACCGTCGAGCTGTTGGCGCAGAATCGTTTTGACCACTTCCAGCCGCTCTGCGCCCATGCCGGCTGAGGTGTCCACCAGATACTGGCGAACTACGCCGCTGACAACGCTCTCCTCTCCACCACTGCTGATGACGCTGTTGCGGCCGCCTTGCATCCACACAATCTGCAAGGCGCTGCGGGCAGCAGGGCGCGCAGCCGGCAGCTGGAGCGGTGGCAGGGCGTTGAGATTGATGTTGTACCCCACAAACTCCGGGTAATTCGCATCCTCTAGACGATATGTGTCGGATCCCCGACGCGGATCTTGCGAGGGGGGGCGCACCAGGGTGCCCCAGCCGCTGGCTCCAAACGCTCTGAACTGGGCAGTGTTGCGCGTATCATTGGCGCTCGTCGACAGGTTGAGCCAGCGCAGGTCGCCGTCCTGATAACGCTGCTCTGTACGCGCACAGCGCCCCCAATTCCAGAATTGCCACCATGGGTACCGCTCGACACAAACCTCAGAGGTTGCGCCCACTGCCGCAAACTGATTGTGCATGATGGAATACGGGACAGGTGTGTCTCCATCTAGTGGGTCATCAAAGTAACCCGACTTACGCCCTTCCTCACGATACTCATCGAAGAGTGCATAGACCAGGTGACCCGCCTCATGCCCCGCAATGTAGCCAGATGTAACGGCTGAATCACGCGGCGCGCCCGGAAAGCCAAGATACATCATGGTTCGCCAACTGTGAGCTGCATAGTGATAGCCACCAACATGAGCGTTCGCACGTCCTTCCCCGCATTCCCACCAGATATTGGTGCGTCCCCAGCGTTCCTTGTTGGTGTAGATTTCGACACGCCCCAGACGGTGAAGCCCTTCGGTCATTTCATAGATGGCATCGGCA
>CAIRNL010000275.1 GCA_903879975.1 uncultured Chloroflexota bacterium
ATTCAACGCTGTGCTTGGTGATGGCATAGAGGTTGGTAAGGCAGAGAGGGTCGCTTTCGTGCACCGGGCGCAGCGAATCGACCGGTAGCGATCCATAAACTCCACTGCTACTGATCACAATGATGCATTCGACCTGTGCTGTCACCAATGCTGCGTCCAGCACGTTCGTAGCACCCTGCAAGTTGACAGCCACGATCTCACTGGCACGGGTGCGTTCCTCCTCGTCCGTTGCCGTGATAGCTGCAGCATGGACAATGTGAGTAATCGCCTCCTCAGTCACGAGTCGCTCCACATCTGCACGGTTGCGCACATCCAGATGGCGCTGAACGACCTGTCTGTGCACCGGTGCCAGAAAGCGCCCGAGTGCGTCATCATACGGGAGCACGTCGGCAGCAACGACCTGTGCACCCAGTGCGTCTGCCATCCCGCGCACAATGTTGCTGCCGACGAAGCCACGCCCACCGGTGACAAGGATTCTCATGGACGCCAGGCGATTCCGTGCCGTGCACAGAAATCGGCCATCAGCACAGTGCGGCCCCTTTCGCTGCTCTCGATGGCCGCAAAACAGAGCGCCAACGTGAGCAGATGGTCGGCGCCACTACACGCCAATGGCGCGCCGTTGCGTACATGGGCGACGAAGTCGCGCAGCAGTGCTGCCGAATCCTCAAAAAAGGGTTCGCACGGTGTGAGCTCCACCGGGGTGAGTGCTTTATCGGCTGTGTGCGCCACAGCCAGGCCGCCAAAGAGCTCACGTTGGACGATGACGCCGTCGGTACAGTCGGTGCGCCACTCGAAGCACAGCTCGTTCCAGCCGCCGGTCCAGGTGCCGAGGTAGTTTACTTCAATGCCCTGCTGCAGCTGCAACAGACAGGCCACGTTGCTGTCATGGGCATACATACTCCAAGAGGGATTCCAAGTGCGGCAGGTGACCGCATCGACCTCGCGGCCATAGCAGAAGCGGATCAGATCCAGATGATGAATGCTCTGTTCCAGCATCATCGGGTGATGCATGGTAAGCGGGTACTTGTTGAGCCACGGCTGGCGGCCGTCGCGGTTGCGCTGGTAGGTAAACTGACCAAAACCAGGCACCCCTAGGGCATGTGCAGCAACCAGTTCACGAATTTTCTGAGACACAGGCAGATAGCGGAAGTTCAGCCCCACCATGAGCGGGAGCCCAGCGCCATCAGCTAGCGCCACGATCTCGACCGCTTCAGCCAGGTCGAGTGTAAGCGGTTTTTCCGCCAGGAGTGGCAGTCCTGCAGCGAAGATCTGCCGCGCCTGGGCCAGATGACCGCCGGGTGGAGTTACCAACAGCACAGCATCGCTCGCGGCTGTAGCCAGCGCCTCACTCAGATCAGCAAAGCAGGGCACGTCCGGATGGCCTGCGGCAAAGGCAGCCAGCGCACTGGGGTTGACGTCCACCGCACCGCTCAGCGTGACCCCCGCCACACGCTCGACGATCGACATCCACATACGCCCACGATTGCCCAGACCTACCAGAAGTATACGCAGTTCGCTCACGGTCCATTCCCCAATCAATCCATGGCCATAAAACACATAAACCCCGAAGAGCACACAGAGAGCAACTCTGCACATCCCTTTGTGCTCTTCGGCTCTTTGTAGTTACCGATTCTCAATAAATCCACGCATCCGTTCGACGGCCTCTGCGATGCG
>CAIRNL010000276.1 GCA_903879975.1 uncultured Chloroflexota bacterium
CAGGATGTGGCGTCCGTTCGGATACCGAGTTGTATCCCACGTGAAGAAGTCTCCATCGGCGACAGGATTTTCGCCGAGCGCCAGGAAAGTGCCACGGTCAGGGTCGCCGTCGAGAATCAAGTCAGCCTGCCATTTGCGGAAAGTGGGGTGATCCGCCGATCCGCGCACCGCCACTGTACCCGATACGACTGCGCCCGAAGTTGGAGAGGTAATCGTGCCTTCGTACATGGCTACTGCCGGCACGGCCACGACAGCCACTGTCGTCCATGCCGCGAGCAAAGCAATCCAGAGCGTTCGAATCGAAGAGATCATCGTCTGCGCCGTGCCTTTCTTTCCACTGTCCGTGTCGGGGCCGCCTTTCCGATCAAGGACATCCTCCAGGAATTCCTTTGTAGTGAATTCGGCTGTTCCGTTCTCAGGGTTGCTCATAGTCGACGGCCACCGAAGCCGCCAACACACTGCGCAGGTATTGTAGCACAGCAACGTGTTCTGGGTGATCCTGATAGCGTTGCATGTCGGCCAGGCTGTCGAAGCGCGTGATCAGCGCCAGGTCATACGAACGGCCGGAGTGCAGCACATCCAGGCCGACCTCTATGCTGCGCAGTTCAGGGATCCTGCCCTGGAGCGCGCGCAGCATTGCCGACGCCTTGGCGAGAGTCTCGGCGGACGGTTCCTGAAATCGCATCAATACCACGTGTGTCAGTGGCCGTGTCGGCGCCTCGGCTGGGCGGACTCTGCCCCTGAGATCGAGCCGCATGACATGTTCGCCTGCGTGCACTTCGCCGGTATCGACAAAATCGAGCCGAGTGTAGAAGGAGTGTGGGCTATCCTCGCCTGGCACATAGCTGACCCGCAGTTCGCTTGCGTTCGGACGGCTCACCACATAGTCAACGAGTTGCTGTACAGCCCGCGTTGCAAAGCCCAGCCGCTGATAGCGTGCGTCGATCATCAGGCGCCACAGATAGTACTCTGGCGTGAAAGGATCGTCGTAGAGCATGACAAAGCCCACTGCAGTTTCATCTGCGTAGATAGCGCGTGGCCAGGCCAGCGGCTCGTAGGCAGCCTCCGCCAGGGACGCGGTGTTGGGCGCCACAAACTGATCCTGGTGGGACGCAACCTGAAGACGCATCACGGTGCGGAGGTTATCAGCTGTGATCGGGCGCAAGGAAACGACCGCCGTCCGCTCGATAACAGCTGTATTGTCTGCACTGTTCGTGCTCATGAGGAAACCTCTCTGCTGCTCTCAGTCTTGTGCCGGGCACTGCGCAGTATTCGTTGCGGGCAAGTGCAGTCTGTGGTCGACTTCGCCTATTGAACCATCGACGCAAGCGTGCGTCAACGTCAGGCATCGGACAGAATCTATTTCGCAGTTGGGGCAGGGGAGACGCCCGATGCCCCAACTGTTGTCGTATGAAGCGGCTATTCGCCCTGTCCCAGAGAATAGCCGCGCCGCCCATCGAACGTGTAGAGATGTTCCGTCTTGATAACGTCCAGTCCTGCCGCATGAAGCGCGCCCAGGAGCACAAGCACCTGATCAAAGGAGCATGGGCCGCCACTGCTTGCGGTAAAGCGACAGCGCCAGTGATCGGTGCAGAACGTCTCCGGCACCCCGCCTGGGTAGACTTTGACGCCGCGGTTCGTGATCATCTTCAGGTGCCAACCCTCAGGTGCGGTGCGTTCGAGCATTGCCCCCAGGTCGTGTGGATTCCGCCCAGCATCGTTCCAGTCGAGGAAGACGTCAACCCCTACGAGTTGCTTGTTCGTGCGCGCCACGGGCGTGGGCACGACATGGATGCCGCCGGCGCGATAGTGGACCGGCGTGAGTTGGCGCGGTTCCTGGCCCAGTCGTGCGATCACGGCTGTTGCGAAATCGCGCGTGCCGACCTGTAGCGCGCTGACACCTGGGCGGTAGATGTCGGCGGTGTGGATGCCGTCCTCTAGGGTGCACAGCCAGGCATTCTTGATCGTCTCGGCCGTATCGGCCGCGCCGACATGGACGAGCATCTGTGTCGCTGCCACCAACAGGCCTGATGGATTGGCGATGCCGAGGCCGGCAATATCGGGCGCCGAACCGTGGACGGCCTCGAACATGGCAGCCTCACTCCCAATGTTGGCAGAGCCAGCCAGCCCTACCGATCCCGAGATCTGTGCCGCAATATCGGAGATGATGTCCCCGTACAAGTTGAGCGTAACAATGACGTCGAAGCGGCCCGGTTGGTCGGCCAGGCGCGCTGCGCCAATGTCGATAATCTGATGCTCGGCTGCAATGTCCGGGTAGGTTGCCGCCACTTCATCGAAGATGCTGTGGAAAAGGCCGTCGGTCAACTTCATGATATTGTCTTTTGTCATGCAGGTGACCTTGTGCCGCCCATAGGCGCGCGCGTATTCAAAAGCATAGCGGATGATGCGCTCGCAGCCTGGGCGTGTGACCAGCTTCAGTACCTGCACGACCTCAGGCGTCTGCTGGTGTTCGATGCCAGCATAGAGGTCTTCTTCATTTTCGCGGATGACGATCAGGTTCATTTTTGGATGCGACGAGGCCACAAAAGGTGTATATGCCTTGGCAGGCCGCACATTGGCGAAGAGGTTGAGCGTCTTGCGGATGGTGACATTCAGGCTTTTGTAGCCGCTCCCCTGTGGTGTCGTGATGGGTGCCTTGAGCAGCACGCGGTTGCGTCGGAGAATCTCCCATGTTTCCGGTGCAATGCCGGAGGTATGCCCCTGGTGATAGCACTTCTCGCCGATTTCAATGACATCATAGCGCAGGGGGGCACCCGCTGCATCCAGGACACGCAGCACCGCCTCCATGATTTCGGGGCCGATACCGTCGCCGTAGGCAACGGTCACCGGTACAGGTGTACGCAAATGGGTCGAATCTGCGAGGTGCCGGTGTGCCAGAATAGCGGTGCCGCCACTGACTTGACTGGAATCCACTGGGATCATACCCTCTCTCCTTTCTGTGCTGAATCAACGGAATCAAAAAAGCCAGCAAAAGCCACCGTGTGTGGTGCTTTATGCTGGCTTCCATTCGGCACATCCTGCTCATACAAGCCTGAGCGCCGCCTGTGTACCTCGGTTGTCGGTTCCTGAGTAGCCGACTCGCCGTGGCGTTTCTACTGCTCAGGACAATGGGATTATACCCATCTTTTAACTCTGTGCAAATCTAACACGAAGAATACAAATCTACTGCATACCCGGCTGTGATCGTTCCTCCATTTGAAAGCGGCTTTCCAGGTCCGTGTCCAGGGCAAAGACGAAGACGCGCTCGCCGTTGCGCGTGCTGATATCCGTATGCATGCTGATGACACCGGCGCCGGTGTGTGTTTCGACAATATGTGACAGGTCAGCCGCAAAGCTCTCCACCAGGCGTGTGCGCATTTGCTTGATGAGGTCGATGCCGCCGGGCTCGCGCGCTACCTGCTGCTCGCCGGGGCTGAGAATTCCCTTGAGCCGTACGACGACCAGATCGTAGATGAGGAAGGTGCGTGCCTCCTTGGGACCACGGCCTAGCATCTCTCGTTCGAATTGTGTCACGGCCGAGGTAATTGCCGCTTCGATCTGTCCTTTTTTCATGCTCTGTCCGGTTTGGTGATGGGTAGGTCAATCATTTTCAGGTGTGAGGGCGCCATGTGGCCGTCGCTGACAGCCAAGGCGACAGCCGTCTCTGTGAGGAGGCTGACGCGTTCCCAGAAGGCATTTGCCGCCGGTGCTGCGTCAGGCGCGATCTCGACGAAACGCGCCAAAGCGGCACGCAGTGCGGGTGGGCAGACGGGCAGGCGTACCGGCGCCGGCTGGTCAGGGTAGCAGGCGGCAAAAACGCGCGGCCAATCAAAGCACCACCCCGGATCGGCCTTGCCACGAAAACCGGCAACCTGTTCGTGGCCCAGCAGCGAATCGGCTGCACGCAATGCCGGGTACTGGCCGGCAAGATGGCGAATGACCTGGGCCAGTGTCTCATACTGGGCGTCGGTGAAGTCGAGGACATTGCCATTGAAGTTGACCAGTTCGACGCCGATCGACGTGTCGTTCAACGTTTCCCAGCGGTCGTCCCCGGCGCTCCAGCGGCTCTGGCCGGCGTGCCAGGCGCGCAGTGCGACTCCATCCCAGCACGGCACACATTCATCGAGCGAGCCATCGCCGTCGATGACGAGGTGAGCGGCCACTTTGCGCGCCGGATCGGCAAAAATCTGCAGCGTGCGCGTACGGTCGACGGCTGTGTAGTGGATGACCAGAAAACGAACGGCAATCGGCCGGGCATCGTAGTTGGGTGAGTGTACGATTTGGGGTCTGCGGCTCTGCACTGCCATCAGAGCACGCCCGAGCCTTCGCCGCTGCGCGGCCAGGCGCGCTGGATAGCCAGCAACGCCACCAGGCCGAACGAGGCCGCAGCCAGCGCACGCGAGGTCGCGCGGCGAGGCAGTTTGACCGGCAGAAGGTCATGCGCATCCGCTGCGTACGGGGCGAGGGTGGGTGCGTCTGCGTGCCGCACGGTGGCGTCGAGCACAGCCTGGGGCGAGCGCACGAACCTGCTGACGATGTGGTCAAACCACTCCGGCTCCTCGATAAATATCAGATGCCCCTTGCCTTTGCGTACGATCAGGCCGGCATTGGGGAACTGTGTCAGCGCAGTTGCGGCCGCCGAGATGGGTAGGATGCGGTCGTCGGTGCCCCAGAGCACTAGGACGGGGGCATCGACACGTCGCATGCAGAAATGGAGCCGGCGCAGTTCCCGCCTGTCGACGCCACGCACGCCGGCATAGACGCGCAGCAGTTTGAGGAACGCGCCCTGTACACCGGGAAGGCGTGACATCTCGTATGCGCGGTCGATATCCTCTTCTTCCACCACCTGCGGGTCTGCCACGCACTGACGAATGGCCTGCGCCGTGCGAGTGCGAGCGGGCTGCGTCAGCGCTTCGCCGACGCCCGGCAGCGCCATGAGTCGAAGCGGCCACGCCATATTGCCGTTCATGCCGGCTGGCCCGATCAACACCATCGAACGGACCATTTCCGGCCAGCGTGCGGCAAACTCAATTGCCACTGCGCCGCCCAACGACGAGCCGAGGAGGGTGGCCTGTTTCATGCCGGCCTGCTGCATGACGTTGCGCACGGCGGCGGCAAAGAGATGCAGCGGGTCCGGCGGGTATTCGTCGGGCACCTCTGACCGCCCACAGCCGGGCAGGTCGATGGCCAGCACACGATGTGCGTGCGGGAGATGCTCGAACTGTTTGCGCCAGATTTCCACCGTACCGCCAATTCCGTGCAGGAGCACCAGGTTCTGGTCGCCATCGCCCTCCAGCCAGTAGCGCAGACGCAGGGAATCGCTGTGGGCATATCGATCCGCTGGTAGATTCATGGGGTTACCGCCTTGGTGAACGTGCCGTATGCGCTGCGTACTCTCTTTATTCTAGATCGGCATTGCCGTCGGTTCAACCGTCGCTGCAGACTCTATCTCGTCGACTGGCTGCTGTTTGCCATGTTCGTGGCGGCTTTCGGCGATCAGAATGGCCCGGTCGGCGCTCCAGAAGAAGTTCTCCTTGTCGATGATGGCGTCGAACCCCGCCCGTTCGAGCATACGCATCACTTTGGGATGGACGGCCGCCAGCATGAGCGTTTTGCCCTGGGCCGCCATGCGATCGTGCAGGTCATGCAGCGCCTCAATGCCAGAGAGGTCGATCAGCGGCACCGCGCGCATGGAGAGCACCAGGAAATCCACGTCTTGCTCGTGGGCAAAGGCTTCGTTGAAGGTGTTCGTGGCTGCGAAGAAGAGTGGGCCGGTCAAATAAACGACGCGGATGTAACGGCAGTCGGTCTTGAGGTTCATGCCGCGTGCGCGCATGCGCTCGACGTCAACCGTGCGGATATCGACTTCAAGATTCGCCACCTGGTTGATGAAGACGCCGGCGGAGAGAACACCACCGATGATGATGGCCTGGGTCAGGTCGAGCGTGACCGTGGCCAGAAACGTGGCGAGAAACGTCAGGACGCCGGTCTTGAAACGATGGGCAAACATGAAGCGGATGGATGACCACTCGTTCATGCGCAGTGCGGTCACCATGAGGACGCCGGCCAGCGCCGTCAACGGCACCAGGGCGATGATCGGTGCGGCCAGCAGGGCTGCGGCCAGCAGGGCCAGCGCGTGGATGATACTCACGAGCCGCGTCTGCCCGCCGGACTTGATGCCCACTGAGGAGCGGGCAATAGCTGCCGTGGCCGGGACGCCGCCAAAGAAGGGAATGATGATGTTACCGATCCCTTGCGCCACCAGCTCCTGGTTGGCTTGCAGGCGGATGCCGGTCATCTTCGATCCCACGGCGCCACACAGCAGCGACTCGACCGCACCCAATGCAGCCACCGACAGGGCAGGCAGCACCAGATCGGAGAGATGTTCGTGCGGGATAGCGCTGAAGGTCAGGCGCTGTTCGAGCAAAATAGTGCGCGGAATATCGCCGATATGCGCCACCGGCCACTGCGTGCCGACCGCGATCCCAGTGGCCACGAGAATGCCAAGCAGCGAACCGGGCAGAAAGCGATTGAAGCGTCTTGGCCAGAAGAGCATGATGGCGACCACGACCAGACCGATCGCAACGGTTGGCCAGGCTGGGGCGAAGTCGCTGCGGAAGTAGCCGAAGAACTTGAATGCTGCGGACTCGGCGCCCTCACTCTGGATACCCAGGAAGTTGTCGATCTGGCCGACAAAGATGATGAAGGCTATGCCGGATGTGAAGCCCGTGATCACCGACGAAGGAATGAAGGCGACAAAACGCCCCAGACGCAGCAGGCCGATACCCAGGATGATCACACCGGCAATGAGGCCTGTCAGCCAAACGCCTTCCACACCGAGGCGCTGGGCGATGACGATGAGTACGGCACTCATCGCGCCCGTCGGGCCGGAGATCTGATAGGGTGCGCCGGAGAGGGCGCCGATGATCAGCCCGCTCAAGATTGCGGTGACGAGCCCGGCCGCGGCCGTCGCACCGGACGCCACGCCGAAGGCCAGCGCCAGCGGCAGCGCCACCGCCGCCACCGTCAGCCCAGCCAGCAGATCCTGGCGGAACTTGCCCGATGAATAGCCGCTGAACTCACGCTGCCACAGTTGCAGCAGGCTCAATCGTCCCATACTGTGCGCGCTCCCTCGTCGTTTCTGCCGATCAATAAAGAAAGGCCGGTCGGTGAGACCGGCCCATCGCTTCAATCTGTGGAATATTGCTCTGCCTTGGTTATACGCCCGGCGGCTTGCCTTGTCAAAGATGCCTGGCGGCAGTCTATCAAATCCCCCCAAGCGCCGAGATCAGCGGGAGTTCGCCATATGATAGACGACGTCGGCTGCGGAGAGCACGGCTACCGGTTTGAGCCGCTCACCGTGCGGTTCCACCGCCACGACGCAATGGATGCGGCGATCGACGAGCAACCCCATCACCTTGCTCATGGGGTCATCGAGCAGAACAGTGACAACCTCGGCACTCCTATAGTCGCACACCGGTTGCGTCGCCCAGTCGGGTCGTTCGTAGCACGCTCGCACCAGATCGGCGCGCGTGATGACGCCGGCCAGGTCGCCCGCTGCATCGACCACAATCAGCGCACCAATATTGTGCTGGCGCATGGTGTCGGCGACCGCCATCAGGGATTCAGTTGCGTGACAAGTGATCACACCGAATCGTTTTGCCTCTCGCACAGCCATCTCTTTCATGCGCAGCACCATCGTTTTGTGAAAGAATGCACGAATGTCATTTTATTCTACGTCAAGTCGTGGCAGGCGACAATCCCACGTTTGGCATTTGACAGGATTCCATTCCCCAGTATAATTTTAGCCATTACTAAATAATTGGTTTTTTACTCAAAATATCAGGAGAGACAATGTCAAAATCTCCAACTAGACATATCAGTCCTATCTTACTGACGTTCGTGATCCTGGCTGGAATGGCGCTAGCCGGCTGTGGAGCGGGTACGGCGAGCGAGGACGGCCGGCTGCACGTTGTCGCGACGACCGGCCAGATCGGCGATGCCGTCGCCCGCGTCGGTGGCGAGCATGTGCACGTCGACGTGCTGATGGGAGCGGGTGTTGACCCGCACCTCTACGTGGCTAGCGAGGGCGATGTCCGCCTTCTGCAGCAGGCAGACGTCCTCTTCTACAACGGGCTCTTCCTGGAAGCGCAGTTAGCCGATGTGTTGCGCCAGATCGGGGAGAGCAAGCCGAGCGTTGCGCTGGCAGAACGCATCGATTCGGCGCTGCTTTTGCCTTGGTCCGACGGCAGCGCCGAATCCGATCCGCACGTGTGGTTCGACGTGCAGCTGTGGAAGCAGGTAGTCGAAGCAGTGGGCGACACGCTGGCTGAAGTGGACGCAGCGCACGCGGACGCCTACCGTGCCAACGCGGCTACCTACCTGCGTGAACTGGATGAGTTGCACGCCTACGTGCAGGAGCGTGCTGCCGAGCTCCCAGTAGAGCGGCGCGTCCTGATCACGGCGCACGACGCGTTTCATTACTTTGGCCGGGCTTACGGCTTTGAGGTGCGCGGCTTGCAGGGGATCAGCACGGCGGCTGAAGCGGGGACTGCGGACGTACGAGCGCTGGCAGACTACATTGTACAGCGCCAGATCCCAGCGATCTTCATAGAGTCTTCGGTGCCGGTGCGCGCCGTCGAGGCAATTCAGGCTGCCGTAGCGGCTCGCGGCGCAGCCGTAGAGATCGGTGGCGAGCTCTACTCCGACGCGTTGGGTGATGCGGGGAGTGAGGGGGCAACCTACGCCGGCATGGTGAGACACAATATCGACACGATTGTCGATGCGTTGAAAGGAGAGGGGTAAGGATGACAAGCCGCAAGCAAGGAGCCATCACTGCCCGTGCCGTTGAGGTCATGGACATGACCGTGGCCTACGGCGACAGGCCCGTTTTATGGGATGTCGATGTGAGCGTGCCTCACGGCACGCTGATGGCCATCGTCGGGCCGAATGGGGCGGGGAAGACGACCCTGATCAAGGCGGTGCTGGGTCTGGTACGAACTGCGGGAGGCCAAGTTTTGATCGACGGCCGGCCCTACGCGGCGCAACGCCAACGGGTCGGTTACGTGCCACAGCGTGGAAGCGTCGACTGGGACTTTCCTACGAGTGTGCTCGACGTCGTGACCATGGGGCGCTACGGCAAGTTGGGCTGGTTTCGCCGGCCCGGCAAACACGAGCATGCGCTCGCTCTGGAGGCGCTGGCGCAGGTTGGTATGGAGCCCTACGCCCATCGGCAGATCAGCCAGCTTTCAGGCGGACAACAGCAGCGCGTCTTTCTGGCCCGTGCGCTGGTGCAGGACGCCGACGTCTACTTCATGGATGAGCCGTTTCAGGGGGTCGACGCCACCACAGAGCGTGCCATCGTCGATCTTTTGAAGCAGCTGCGCAGTGCAGGCAAGACCGTCGCTGTAGTCCATCACGACCTGCAGACGGTGCCGGAATATTTCGACTGGGTTACGCTGCTCAACGTGCGTTGCGTGGCGAGCGGCCCGGTGGCGGAGGTGTTCACGGACGAGAATCTGCGCACAACCTATGGTGGGCGTATTGCCTTTGTCGGCAGTGAGCGGAGCAAGCCGGATACGCCAGGTAGCCTGTACGGCACGGCTGCGTCGGTTCCTGGAGTCTGACCATGGAAATACCTCAGGGACTCATCGATCTTGTTTCCGACTATACGCTGCGCACGGTCGCCAGCGGGACAGCCATCCTGGGGCTGGTCAGCGGCACGCTGGGAGCATTTGCCTTGCTGCGGCGCCAGAGTCTCTTTGGTGATGCGATCTCGCACGCGGCGCTGCCCGGCATCGTGCTGGTCTTCATGGTCACGGGGATCAAGGGACCGCTGGTGCTGATGGGCGGTGCTGCGCTGGCCGGCATCGCCGGGATGCTGCTCGTCCTTGCCCTGGTTCGGTTGACGCGCCTCAAGCAGGACAGTGCGCTGGGCATCATCCTGTCGACTTTTTTCGGTTTTGGCCTGATGCTCCTGACATTCTTGCAGCGCAACCCCGATGCGCGGCAGGCAGGGCTCAGCAACTATCTTTTGGGGCAGGCAGCGACACTGCTCGAGCGCGATGTGATCGGCATCGGCCTCTTCGGCGCAGCCGCGCTGGGATTGACACTGTTGTTTTGGAAAGAATTCAAACTGCTCAGTTTCGATCGGGATTATGGCGCCAGCCTGGGCTTCCCCATGCAGGCGCTGGAGATTCTGATTACGCTGCTCTTGGTCGCTGCGATTGTGATCGGGTTGCAGGCGGTCGGCGTCATTCTGATGAGCGCCATGCTGGTGGCGCCGGCGGCGGCAGCCCGCCAGTGGACGGACCGGCTGGGCACCATGGTGGTGGTATCGGCGCTCTTTGGGGCGACGGCCGGCGTGGCCGGCACAGCCCTGAGCAGCCTAGGCGTCGGGATAGCGACCGGTCCACTGATCGTGTTGTGCATCAGTCTCATTGCGCTGCTGTCACTCCTGCTGGCGCCGCACCGTGGCATCGTGTGGCGCCAGCTGCGGCAGCGGCGCCATGCCACGGCGCTGAAGCCGGCCTGAGGGGGGCAGAATGGATGCTTCGGTTGAGATTCAATGGATCGCGGTGACGGCGGCGGTGGCCTGTGCACTCGTCGGTGTCTTCCTGGTGCTGCGCAGCATGGCCATGATGGCGGACGCGATCAGCCATACCGTGTTGCTGGGCATCGTGCTGCTCTTTTTTGTGGTCATGGACCTGCAATCGCCCTGGCTGCTGATTGGCGCAGCGGCGATGGGGTTGATCACGGTCAGCCTGGTGGAAGCACTCAACCGCACGCAGTTGGTGAAACAGGATGCTGCGATCGCCCTTGTTTTTCCGGCGCTCTTCAGCCTGGCCGTCCTCTTGATCTCGCGCTTTGCGCGCGGCGCGCATCTCGACACCGACGTGGTCATTCTCGGCGAATTGGCGCTGGCACCCTTCGACCGAATGACCCTTGGAGGCCTGGACCTGCCCCGCTCCCTGGTGACGCTCCTCGTCGTCTTGATCCTCAACGTCACCTTCATCGTTCTGTTCTACAAGGAGCTGAAGCTCTCCACCTTTGACCCGGCACTGGCTGCGGCGCTTGGTTTCTCACCGGCGTTGCTGCATTACGGGCTGATGGCGTTGGTCTCTGTGACGGCCGTAGGTGCCTTTGACGCGGTCGGTGCGGTTCTGGTAGTGGCACTGATCGTGACGCCAGCTGCGGCGGCGTATCTACTCACCGACGACCTGCGCAGGATGCTTCTGATCAGCGCGCTCATCGGCGCAGGCAGCGCGCTGGCGGGCTACTGGCTGGCGAGGCTGCTCGACGCCAATATTGCCGGTTCCATGGCAACAATGACAGGGGTTGTTTTCATGGTCGTGCTGATCCTGGCGCCGCAGCGCGGTCTGCTGGCGACGGCACGGCGGCACAAACGCCAACGATGGGAGTTCGCCCAGGCTATGCTGGCGATCCACTTGCTCCACCACGAAAGCACACCGCAGGCAACGCAGGCGAATCGGGCCGACCAGTTGCAGGAGCATCTGCGCTGGCAGCCGTCCTTCGCTGCGCGCGTCGTGCACAGTGCCGAACGCAACGGGATCCTTTACTCGGAGAGTGGCCTGTTGAAGCTGACCGAGCGCGGGCGCAGCCTGGCCGAGTCCGCCATGGTGCGGTAGAGTAGAGACGAATCCGTTTTTGACAAATTGTGCGATCCCCGGTATGCCTAGATCATGCAATGCTTCTCCATACGGTGCCAGCGGGGGGGCACCGCGCAGCGCCGGCTTCTATACCCTCACAGGCGAGGTACTGACTGTGGAATTGCGCTGGCCGGGCGGGTTCTTCGTATGGAACACGCCCATCGCCGTGCGCGTACAGCGCCGCGGACACACCGCCGTGCAGCGCGTGTACGACATGACGCGCTTAGCCCAGCTGGCCTTTGTCCTCCTGGCTGTGATTCTGGTGCTGGTCATGCGCCAGGAAAGGAAACAACCGTCAGCATGAGTGAACCCAACAACAGCAGTTCTCTGTTTAGCGTACCCGTCCGATCGGTCGACGCGGCCAGCCGGCTCATCGGCCGCCTCTTCGACGTCGCGCGTGCGGACGCGGTCTACAGCAAGCCGCAGACGCAGGGAGAGACCACCGTCATCGTCGCCTCCGAAGTAACGGTGGGCATGGGCGTCGGCTTTGGGGGCGGCGAGGGCAACCGCGCGGACGAAAACAGCGGCGGCAACACCTCCCCCGAAGAACTGATGCGCTGCCTGCACCTGCCATGAAAGAAGCACCTGTCCCGCAGCAGATCCCGCTACCCGCCTTCATCAAGCGCAGCCACAACCGGTTTCGCTGGTCGTTGGGCATCACTGTCTTCGTTCTGCTCGGGCAGGTCGTATTCTTTGTGGGCGTGGCAGCCTACAACCTCAGCCTGATCGACTGGAGCGGCGATCGCGCCGTGGCGCTTGCTTCGCCGGAGACTGCGATTCTCTTTGAACAGGCGATTGTGTTGTTGCCCTTTGCGGGACTGGGATTCATCAGCATCATCGCCTGTCTGTTGCGGCCACGGCTCGGCTGGCACATGGCGATGCTGGCACAGTCCGGCATCCTGCTGATTGCGCTGCAGGTCTACCTTTCCGACCGCAACAATGTGCTCACACAGCGCCCGCTGCTCTATCTGTACATGCTGGGCGCCATCCTGATTGTAGTCTTCATGAATTCACCTGAAGGCCGGCTTCTGTTAGGTCAGCGCCGGCGGAAACACAACACCTGACATGGACGACGCGCACCGGATCGCTCTTCTGCGCCGCTACGAGCCAATCATCCGATTCACGCAAGGGGAACAATTCTTTCCCATGGATGCCGAGGCGTACATCTGTGCCTCCAGTCTGTGGATTAAGCGGCCACGCGAGGAGCCGCAGGAACTCGTACAGGCCAGTGTGCTGACGCCGGAAACACTCGCACAGCCCTACGAGGACGAGTTCGGCACCGTGCGTTTTCTCAAATTCGTCGAACCCCTCAGCGCCACCGAAATGGCCGCGCACGTGCTCCGCCAGCACGATGAGGA
Organism: uncultured Chloroflexota bacterium; assembly: GCA_903879975.1. Taxonomy (GTDB): domain Bacteria; phylum Chloroflexota; class Anaerolineae; order Caldilineales; family Caldilineaceae; genus Caldilinea. The sequence continues at coordinate 13,028 of CAIRNL010000276.1, forward strand.
CGAATTACACGAGGTCAGTTTTCGCGTCGGTACAGGGCGCCTGGCGCGGGTCGGCTATGCCTCGCGCGTGGTGGATGGCCTGTTCCGTGTCGGCCTGCTGGCGCGCGGCCGCGTGCCAGGCGATGCCGCCACTGCCGCCGTCCTAGGGTATCGCACCCTCATGCAGCAAGGACACGGGCATGTCTATCACGGTCGCGTCGTCGAGGAGAGCGGCTGGGTTGTCCTGCAGTACTGGTTCTTCTACCTGTACAACAACTGGCGATCGCGTTTCAAAGGTGCCAACGACCATGAGGCCGACTGGGAAATGGTCTGTATCTACCTGGCGGCCGATGGTGCGGACGAGATACACCCTGAGTGGGTCGCCTTTGCCTCGCACGACTACCAAGGCGACGATCTGCGCCGGCGCTGGGACGATCCCGAAGTGCAGAAAATCGGCAATCATCCGGTCATCTATGCCGGGGCGGGGTCGCATGCCAGCTATTTCACAGCCGGTGAATATCTGACCGAGATCGAGCTGAACATCCTGGCGCCGCTCACGCGTGCTGCCAACACCGTCACGCGCCTGTGGAAGCGCGCCTTACAGGAAGAGAGCGACGAAGAGAGCGGCGACCCCGCCCACTCTGGCGGCAGCGTGCTGGCGATTCCCTTTGTCGACTACGCGCGCGGGGATGGGCACTCTGTCGGTGCGGGGCAGGCGGAGGAGTGGGATTCGCCGCTGCTGATCGACGAGAGTGTGGGGTGGGTGCGCAACTATCGCGGGCTGTGGGGGCTGTACACGCAGGATTTATTTGCCGGCGAGGATGCGCCGGCCGGCCCTATGTTCAATCGCGATGGCACGGTCCGGCGCGCCTGGTACGACCCCGTGGGTTGGGCTGGGCTGGACAAGGTCGCGCCCGGCGCTGAGTTGCTCGACGTGACGCGCGGGCGGCGGGAGGAGATCGCCGCGCGCCGTGCAAAGCTGCGTGCGCAGGTTGTCGCCAAAACCGCCAGCCTGCGTGCGCTGGATGTGCAGGCCGCGGCCATGCGCAACCAGCCTCACCTGCAGCAGCTCTATACGCAGACGATCGCTGAACTCGACAAGCTCTCGCGCGAGATTGACGGCATGCAGGCCGAGATCACGGCGGACAACGCGCTGCTGGATTCACTCGCCCTCTACGAACAGCACCTGCTGCGCGGCGGGCGCGGCCCGATGCGCGCCCACATCCGGCGTGCGCACACGCCTGCGCCGCCCAACCAGGTACGCGCCAGCCGCATCGCCGAAATCTGGGCAGCGATCAGCGTGACAGTGTTGCTGGTGGCATTTGTCGTGCTCTTCTACTTCAGCCCGCGCTTTCTGCCCATCTGGCTGGTCTCGATCCTGGCGCTCTTTGCGTTCATCGAAGCCAGCGTGCGTGGCACCTTCACGAGGCTGGTGAGTGGCTTTGCAGCAGCGCTGGCCATCGCCGGAGCGCTCGTCCTCCTCTACGAGTTTTTCTGGTGGGTCGTCGCCGCCGTGATGATTGCGTTGGCGTTCTACATCCTCTGGGACAATGTGCGCGAACTGGCGCGCAGCCGCCACGAAGCGGATCGCCGCGACGCATCAGGATGCCGCGGAGGGGCGGGCGGCTCGACGCCGTAGCGTTGGCATTCGTGCACCCCACCCTTTAGCCCAGTGCCTGCAGGATGCCGTGCACGAATGCCCGCATCTGCTCGAAATGGGAACCCTGCCAGTAGACCTGCCCGCACGTATCGCACTGCTGAAACTCCGTGTAGTACCGTCTCGTCTTCGGCTGCAGTCGGTCGAGGATATTCGCCTTGGCGACAGGCTGGAGGAGGCCATTGCAGCGCGTGCAGCGATGCCAGGGATACACGGCGTCTGCCAGCTGATAGCGACGCAGCACAGAGACAACCTGCCGGCGCGGTGCGCTTTCGCGCACGCAATAACCATGTACGACCCGCTTGTGCTTGAGCAGGCCGCGATCACGGGTCAGGAGGAC
>CAIRNL010000277.1 GCA_903879975.1 uncultured Chloroflexota bacterium
ACCAGGCAAACGCGTCACTCTCGTTGCTCGCCAATTCTGTGCGAGCACGGACTTCGGCGTCGACCCACATGCGTGTTTCGTCGATCCCAAAGTTGTGCAAGATCGCAGCGATCTGCTGCGCCCGCTCGGGTGGATAGATCAACACGAAGGCGCGGTTGAAGACTCTCCACCAATCTGCCAGCTGTTGATAACTCATCGAAATGCCCTGGTACGTCTCGGCTGAAATCAGGCCGGATGCGTCGTAGGAGTCGTACAGCGCCCACCGTTGCGCACTATCGTCATAGCCGACCAGCAGACGATAGTGGCCGAGCCCCCCGTTCGGTTCGGCTTCATGCCACGTTTCCAGCAGCACGGGTAGGCCGTTGCTGATCAGGGTGCGCAGCAGATCGGCGTTGCCGTTGACTAGCAGAGCCGCTTCGTAGCCCTGACTGCGCGCAAAGTCGACCAGCTCCGCAGGGCTCACATTCTTGTCGTCGGGAAATGGGCGCAGCACGCTGCCGATGGCTGCCTGATCCAGCGGGCTGCCGAAGTAACTCAGATACATGGCCAGTGTTGCCGGTCCGCAGTTGTTCCATGTCTGCCATTCGTGGCGGATGCCGGCCAATGTAGCGGCCTGCTGCACTGGCGCATAGAGCGCTGTGGGTGTGGCCGTCGATGACGGTGTCGCGGGGGGCACGGGCGTTGGTGGCAGCGTACGTTCAGATGTAGCGCGGATCGTGGCTGTTGCTTCGCCGGCTGCTGCGGATACTTTGCTACTTGCCGGTGCCGTAGACGCAGGCATACGCCAGAGGCCCAGCACAACCAGGCCCGTTGCTACCACCGCCGTCAGCATCGCCACAATGGCAAGGATTCTGTAACCTTTCATGTTCTCAGCCTACATCTTTGCCGTCGCAGACGCAAGACGCGTTCCTGCATGGCACACTGCCTACCCGCCAATCTCGATCACAGCCAGCTCGACGGCATCTGCGCCCGTGGTCGTCAGCACGCGCGGCGTACCTTCGGCGGCACTGTCGTACAGCCCGGCAATCAAACGATAGGCACCGGGCGCCAGTTCCTCCGGCAGAGACAGGCCGTAGGTGCGCACCCACACCCCACTACCTGGCGCGTGCGCCGCAGCCAGCGGCAGGTCTTGCTGTGTGACGAGTTGGCCGCTGCTGTTCAGCAACTGTACGGTTACCTTGATCGTCTCCAGCGCGCTTGCTGGCGGAATCTCCCAGTAGAGCGTCGGCGTTAGCAGCCCGACCGGCGGCAGCGATGCCTCCAGATCGGACGCGCCGCGCAGCACGATTCCGTTTTCAAACTTGACCGCAATCGGCTTGTCGATCGTCCTATCCGGCCAGCCGGCAAAGACGTGCAGCGGCCAGACACCGACCTGCTCCGTGTGCACCTTATCGTATTGGGCTGCCAGGGCAGTGGCGGCGATCCCGCCGTGATCCCAGTTTGCAGCTGGCTGGATAGGCAGAATCACGCGGCGAACGCCTGCGTCGGTGAGCTGGGTGACTGCCTGTGCCGCTCCGCTGGAATCGTGTGCCGTCGGCGGCAACACGACGTGCTCGACAGCCCCGCGATAGTAGTACCAAAGCGTCGGGTCGGGAAAATTCTGCGCAATCCGCACCTGGCTGGCCGGTACGCCTAGACTCAGTTGCGTCAGAGCGGCTGCCAGCTCGCGCCAGCCGCGCGTCTTGCTGAAGGCCGCATTCGTATAGTGCTGGCTGAGGGAGAAGAGCATGCCGATTCCAAGGAGCGCCACACCCACGCCGGCACCTGTTTTCAATACCCACTCGCTCCGGCGTGAAAAGCGGCGGCTGTCCAGCCCGGCAGCGATGAGCAGATAGAAGGGCGGCACAGCGGCGACCAGGTAGCGCTCGTTGAAGATGGGCCGGCTCTGTGCGCTGTACCACGTGGCCAGCACCGGCACTGCCAGGTAGAGCGCCAGCAGCCAGAGATTGCGCCGGTCAGCCGCC
>CAIRNL010000278.1 GCA_903879975.1 uncultured Chloroflexota bacterium
CTGCGGGTCGGCCCAATTCTGGATCGCAATGGCCGCCAGGTGCCCGACGGGACGCTGGTCACCTTCGATCTGCGGTACGAAGGCGAAGAAGTAGCGCTGATGATGGAGCCTGCGCTGACACGGGGGGGGATGGCAGTCCGCGAAGTCACGCCGGATCGGGGCGGGGTCCTGCGCATTGCGGCAAGCGCCGGGCAAGCCAGCACAGGGCGTGAGATTGCAGTGGTGGTGATTTCACCCGGCACCCCAGCTGCACCATCCAGCAATGTGGCCGAGAGCGAGGCAGCCAATCGATCGACGGCACTGCCCGAAGACGCGCTGCCTGGCGGCGAAGGGCGCAGCACCGGCGCAAAGCGGGCTGACTTCGGCACGCTGGCCATTGCACTTGCCACTCTGCTCATTACTGTGAGCCTGCTGCTCATCGTACAAGTGCGCGTGCTGCCGCGCGTGACACTTGTCCACAACATGCTGTGGGCGACCATTTTTGGCCTTGCCGGCTATGTACTCTATGCGATCGGCCTATTCCCAGGCGGCGACTGGCTGGCGGCGCTTCCTGGTCGGGTTGGCGCCGCAGTGACGGTCTTCGTGCCGATGCTGTTGCCCCTCTTGTGGCTGCAGGTACGCAGCGACTGAATCTGCACTGAGGGTCAGCCAAATTCTGATGTGGAGGGATAAGACGTGACCACACAACAAGCAAGGCCAGGGCCGGCCAAATGGTCCTTCTGGCACACATTCCTTCTAAGAGACAGAATTTGCGCCAAGATCGGGTCGACCTGGGGCACCTACCCTTACCGGCTGAGCGCCCAGTCGTGATGGAAGACGTCCATCAGCCGTCTGTAGATCTCTGGCTGGTCGACGAGCAGGAGCACCTCGCGGTTGATCTTGTGGCTGCTCTCGCCGCCGTTGAGACTGCCCACTGCCGACCAACGTTCGTTGCCGATACCGACCAACACCAACTTGGCGTGGATGCCGCCGCCGGTGGGGTTGCCGAGACGTGCATCCAGATCCAGCCCTTCGCCGGCAGCGATGGATCGTACATAGTCGACGGTGGTCTGGTTGTTGCGCAGGGCTTGTGTGTCATCGAAGAAGCTGTCCAGCAGCAGCCGGACCGTTGCCCCGCGCCGAGCTGCGTGGATCGCCGCTTCCAGGCGAGGGTTAGGATCGGCGACTGCGTTGCTGGTCGACTCTCCCCAATAGGCATTTTCGTAGAGCTGCATCAATATGACGGTGTCGCCCTTGCCGGCCCGTTCGATGAGTTGCTGAATCCCAACGTCTGGCCGCATGGCGTTTTCAGGTGCGCTCACGACCGTGTACTGTGCCTGCGCAACGATGGATAGCGTTTGGGTGAAGGGTGCCTGGGCCACAGGATAGAGAGGCGCTTCCGGCAGCACGAAGTCAATCGGCGGTGCGCCATATTGGGGGTGGCTTGCTTCGTAGGGGTGTAGATCGGCGAACAGATTGGGCATCCAGTCGTGTTGGAAGAGGGCCGTGAGTGCAGTGCTGACCCCTGCTGCATCCATGAAAAAGTAGAAGCCGCGCCGCCCCCCGCTCATCCCTGCATCCGGCAGGGGCATAGCGTCCAGTGTCAGGTTTTCGGTGCCAACGAAGGTGGTGCGACCATCCGCGATGCCATACTTGGCGTGGAGGAATCGGTAGCGCCGCCTGTAGCCGGCGGGCGCGTCGTCGGCCACCGCGTAATAGCGGACGTCACCCCCGGCTTGTATGATCTGCGTCACGCACCACTTTTCCAGATCGCTGATTCCGCCGGGCGGCCCTCCTTCGAGCAGGATTCTCACCCGTACCCCGCGGCGGGTGGCGGCACTGATCGCAGCGCTCAGAGACGGATGCTCGATCGTGTAGAGGCTCAGATCGAGCGTCTGCTGCGCCTGTGTGATGAAGGCAGCCATCGGCGCATACAGCCCTTCCGGCCCCACTGCCAGCGTGAGGGTCGCGGACTCGCGGGTGCTCGTCGGCCATAGACCGGTACTGCCATCCCAGCCTCCCCACCCAGGCATATGCACGCGCCGTCCCCAGCGCAGGTCGGTCAGGTCGCCGGACCAGTCCGTTGCACTGTCACTGTCCAGCGGCTGGCCAGTAGAGGGGTCGCGTTTGCGTTGCCACACCTGGCCCTGTGCAGAGACCAGCCCGCGCGTATAGGCTGTGGCTGGTGCGCTGTGCCAACCTGGGGACGATTGCGTTGTGGCGCCGTAGAGCAGTACGTCAACGATTTCCCCTTCGGCATTGAAGAGGGTGATGGCGCCGCCATTGTTGGCCAGGCTGAGCGGAGCGTCAAGATGCACGCTGCCTGCGTTTTCGTCGTTCCATGTGCAGCCTGGCCACTCGCCAAATGTACGCCGAAAGAGCTCTGCCTCGGCGGTGCACCACAGCCGTTCGCCCGGTCCGAGCGAAACGGTCGCCGTGATGGGAAAATGTGCTCTCCTGGCGCCTGCCTGGATTGCCCAGCCTGCAAGCGACTGCGGGTGCATGCCTGCGTTCCACAGGAGAATCGCTTCATCCGGCTCATAGCGGAGCGTACTGTCGATGTGTGCAGCGCCAAGCAGAAGCCTGGCTGGCGGCGGGCTCTGAATTGCCGGCAAGTAGAGCGCCACAGCTGGCGAGGGGGTGGGCGGCTGCGCCTGGCTTTCTGTGCTGTATGTCACGGCCAGGATGGCGGCGCAGAGTCCACCTAACGGGATGAGAGGGAGAAGCCAGGACTTTCGGGCACCGCCTCTGCCGAGGGGGCAAGCTTGCAAAATCCTGCTTCCTATCGACTTTGCCTTTAGGACGAGCGTGGTTGGGTTCTGGCGTATTGTGAGTGGGTGCATGGGGTTCCCCCTCGGAAGTATAGATGTGAATGCTGCCTGTGTTGAGGATAGCGCAACATGTCGAGTTGCGCATCGGTCGATTGTAGAATTCTGAGGGCCTCATTCAAAAAAACAGCGGCGCCCCTAACGGGCGCCGCTGTTTCACGTGAAACAAAATCCTGTCGATTTACAAGTAGTCGCGCAGTTTGCGGCTGCGGCTGGGGTGGCGTAGCCGGCTCAGCGCCTGCGCCTCGATCTGACGGATGCGCTCGCGCGTCACGCCGAACTTCTTGCCAACCTCTTCCAGCGTATAACAGTAGCCGTCGACCAGCCCAAAGCGGAGCTGCAGGATGCGCACCTCGCGCGGGGTCAGGCTCTGGAAGATCTCGTCGATGACCTCGCGGAGCAACTGCTGGCCTGCTGCGTCGCCCGGGGCATCGGCGTCCTCATCCTCGATGAAGTCGCCCAGATAGCTGTCTTCTTCCTCGCCGACGGGCATCTCAAGGCTCAGGGGACGCTGGCTCACACGCATGATGTGCTCGACTTTGCGCGGCGCCACGCCCAATTCGTCGGCGATTTCCTCGGTAGTGGGGTCACGGCCCAGTTCCTGTACCAGCTGGCGGCTCGTGCGCGTCAGCCGGTTGATCTGCTCGTACATGTGGACCGGCACACGGATGGTGCGGCCCTGGTCGGCGATCGCTCGCGTGACAGCCTGGCGAATCCACCATGTGGCATACGTGCTGAACTTGAAGCCGCGACGGAAGTCGAACTTCTTCACGGCACGGATGAGACCGATGTTGCCTTCCTGGATCAAGTCCAGGAACGGCACGCCGCGGCCGACATATTTTTTGGCCACGCTCACCACAAGGCGGCTGTTGGCCTTAATGAGATGTTCCTGAGCGGCCTGCCCGTCACGCACGTACCAGAGCAGTCGCTCGCGCTCTTCCCAGTCTACAGCCCCGTCGGAGAGTTTTTTGCGTGCGTCGCGCCCACGCTCCATCCGTTTGGCCAGATCGACTTCTTCCTCGGCTGTCAGCAGCGGCACACGGCCAATCTCCTTCAGATAGAGGCTGATGGAATCGTCGATTTCGATCTGGCTGAGGTCGAAGTCTTCCTCCTCAATCTCTACTGTTTCAATTTCGGCGTCGCTGACGTCGCCAAGGACATCGTGCTCTTCTTCGCGCGCCTGGCCCACCTCGATGCCTTGCTCGAAGAGCGAGGCAAAGACATCTTCGAGCTGTTCCATGTTGCTCTCGGCCTCTGGCATCACTTTGAGGACGTCATCGTAGGTGACGTAGCCCTGCGAGCGGCCAAGCGCAAGCAGGTGTTCCAGGGCTGCCTCCGGACTTAAGGCAACGGGTGTCTCCACTGCAATTTTACTGGCTTCGTCGAGTACATCTGCGAGCGCCGATTCTTCGTGTAGATCGATCTCAAACGCGTCTTCGTTCTCGACGTCGAAATCGTCTTCGAACGAAGCGCGCATCGATTTCTGCTTTCCCATTATGTTTCTCCTTGCCCAATCCACCGGTTGATCCCACTCTATCCAAATAGGATGGCTTCAACGCTGGCCATACGTTTATAACGGGCTCCCCAATGCTTGCGGCAATGATCCTTCGGCAATGGGGGCCGGCTGGGGGTCAGTCAATGCTCTCTTTCATATCCCAGACACCGAGATGGCGGCCGTAGGCAGCGCTGCAGCTTCTGCACACAACCCGATCTTCGTCGACCCGCTGCAACGGTTCCGTGCCGCAGCGCGCGCAGCGCAAAATACCTGCTACATCATCTGCTGCAGTCGACCCGTTCGATCTGGCACAGGCCTCCTCCGTTCCAACTTGCAAGAAAACGCTGGGTGCCAGAGGAAACGTTCCTCCGGGCACAAAGAGCCGGCGGTCGATCGCCGCAAGCCGTTCCGCCGCAACGCGCCGTTTCAACGCTGGCATGCGAAAGTGTGAGACAGCAAGGCGCTGCCGCGTCACAAACCCCGCCTGTCTGAGCTGATGCGCCATCCACTCAGGATGAAAATCGAAATTCAGCTTGACAAATTCGACTGGCTCCTGTTCCAGCGGCGACCACTTCTGTTGACGCAACGACCATCGTGCAAGCGCTTTCAGATTGCGCTTGTTGGCATACTCAAGAACGCCGACGCTGTAGCGATGCATCAGACGCCGCAGCTGCTGCAGCGCAGCCGGCACATCTGCCAGATGGTGCATGACACGGATCATGACGAGCGTGTCGAGCGTCGCTGATGCGAGCGGCAGGGTATAGATGTTCCCTGCTACAAAGATGAACCGTGGGTCGTGTCCCCATTCGTGCGCAGCCTCCTGCAGCAGGCTACGGCTGTAGTCGAATAAGATAATTTGTTCGTATCCTAGGTAGAGGGGGGCCAGCCGGCCAAAACCGGCGCCAATTTCCGCGATCCGTGTGCCGCTGGCGGGCAACAATTGTTTGAGCGCCAGCCGTTCGGTTGCGTCTTCGTAGTCGCGTCCCTGGTCTACCCAAAAATCAGCCCGGTATTGGCTACCTTCGTAGTCAATTACCGGGATGTCGTTTGGCATTTTTCTCTGGACAGAACCTGTCACGAGCCGCCCTGTCTGCTTCGCCTGAATGTTTCTACACCGCACGATTGTTTCACGTGAAACATTCGCCGCTTCTGCTGCCTAAAAAAGTGCGGCAGCCGATCCGTGCCTTGGATGCTCTCGCAATGGTGAGATTATAGCAGGGTTGTATTGCAGGTTCAATACTTAAATTAAGATGTTTTTGCAGGAGAAGTTGAGGAAACGGGTCGGCCGGCACGTGAGTGTCGTTGGCCGCTCAGATACCACGTGACCGTCACGAGCACGATGACCATGCCCAGCACCTGCCACGGTGAACGGAGCTGCTCTCCTAGCAGGAGCATGGCGGCTGCCAGGGTGCTCACCAGCCGCCATCCCATCAGGCTGCTGACGAGCGGTGCGCCCAGGTGGCGAATCGATGCAATCTGCAATCCATTTGCACCGACGACAACAAGCAGCACATAGGCCGTGAAGGCGCCCCATCCCCTCAGATCGAGTGTCTGCCATTGACGCCAGTTTTCACCGATGAGAAGGCTGATCGCCAGCGCGCTGATTTGAATCAACACGGTCTGGAAGGCAAGAACTGCTTCGCCAGGAATCTCTTGCTGTGCCGTGCGCCGCACAAGGATCATGTACAGCGCCAGGAACAGGCTGCTGCCAAACGCCAGACCGATGCCGAGCCAGTCGCCCGCGGCCAACGCAAAGGACAGCCCACCGGCGCCAACCCCCTGGCTCATCATGAGCAACGCACCGGTGGTGGACAGGACGATGGCCGTCAGCGTGTGACGGGGTGGTTTCTCTCGCAGGATCAGCCAGTTGAGCATGACGACGAGAAACGGCGTCAGGAGGCCAACCAATTGCACGTAGATTGCCAGCGTGAAGCGCTGCGACAAGATGTTGGTGATCGACCGCAGGACGGTGACGGCGCCAAATGCCCACAGCATCGGCACGGCATAGATGCGCCATCCGTAGCGCGGCAGCACGTATGCAAAGAACAGGATCGTCATCGGGATGCCCCCGAGGACGAGGACCGACATGCTGGGCACCCCGGCGACCGTCTGCAGGTAGCGGCCAAGAACAGGATAGATTCCCCAACCCGTGTGCCCAGCGAGGGCAGCTGCGTACCAGAACCAGGGTGCGACGACTGCGCCTCTGCTGGCTGTCGATGGCCGATTCCAGGAACGTGTCATGATCCTACTATGCTATCATGATGGGGTGAATCCTCGCGTATTGCCGACTCATCTTTTACTCTGAAACGCAAAGGGGAGACC
>CAIRNL010000279.1 GCA_903879975.1 uncultured Chloroflexota bacterium
AACTCTTGCGGATCAAAGCCGTTGGCACGCGCCTCTTCGATCTCGCTCTCTTTCATTTCGCGCGAGGCGTTGGCGATGTCGACCGTGCCGTTGATCAGCGCAGCGATGCCCGTGCCCGACCCGCCGTCAGTCACCGCAATCGAGACGTCGGGCTCTATCTGCCGATACGCTTCGGCCCACGCCAGCGCCAGATTGACGAGCGTGTCCGATCCCTTGTTCTGGATGGCACGACCGGCACCGCTGTCCCCCGCGCCAGCGCCGCAGTTGCCTGCTGTTGGCCGCATCCTGCAACCAACAGCAGGGCACCGATCAGGAGGAGGCTCCCAGCTTCCCGTATGGTACGCATGCCCTGTTGACCTGTCTCCGGCTTCAGGCCGGGTACTTCTGGCGATACACTCCAATTGTACTCCTCTTTGCCCCATTTCAGCGCGCGGGCGACCTGTCGACCCGTCGGGTCGTGTATTTTGGGGGCGGTGCGATTCAGCCTGGGGGAAATTTGCCTGTTTCTGTGCTGTACTGACCCTGTGCTAGAATGGGGACGAGCGAGTGGGCGCTGGGGCGGCCAGGAAGCCTCACAGGAAGGACACCCATACCCACACGATAGAAAGGCTCTGAATGCCCTCCCTTGCAGCGGCATACTATCTGCGAACTTCCCAATCGCCCGTCGTTCGCTCAGCTGCCCTGGCGCAGGCCGGCTGCAGTGTCCTGGAGATGCGATGGGATTGTCGGGTCTCGCCCCCTTGCGCCAGACGTTCGCTGGCCCCAGTCTATTCTCACTGAACTGAACCAGATTGAGCTTTATGAATGTATTCGACCTCCGATTCAACGTCATCAACGATTACGCTTCGTACATCTCCAGTTTCATCACGATTCGCGACAGCACGATCCGTGCCAAGGTCGACGAAGAACTGCAGAATGGGTTGCTTTGGCCGGACCCACTGCTCCAACTCAACCCGAGCTTTGAGCCGGGAACGCCCATCGATGAACTGATTGCATCCGGCATCCTGGATCATCGCTGCCGCACCATTTTCAGCTTGCCGAAGCCGGGAGCTGAGCCGGGAGCGCTGCGCCTGCATGCTCACCAATCCGATGCGATCCGGGCTGCGGCTGCAGCCGAGTGCTATGTCGTGACGACAGGCACTGGCTCGGGCAAGAGCCTCGCCTATATCATCCCGATCGTGAACTACGTGCTGCAAGCCGGCAGCGGCAGCGGCATTCGGGCGATTGTGGTCTATCCGATGAATGCGCTGGCCAACAGCCAACTGCTCGAACTCGGCAAATTTCTGGATCGAGAGGGAGAGCCGGCGGTCACGTTCAAGCGGTATACGGGCCAGGAATCCGACGAAGAGCGCAAAGAGATCGTGGCGAACCCGCCGGACATTTTGTTGACCAACTATGTGATGCTGGAACTGTTGCTGACGCGCCCGTTTGAGAAGGACATCATACGGGCAGCGCGTGGTAACCTGCAGTTTTTGGTGCTCGACGAGCTGCATACCTATCGTGGCCGCCAGGGCGCCGACGTCGCATTGCTGGTGCGCCGTGTGCGTGAACTGGCCGATAACCCCGGCTTGCAGTGTGTCGGCACCTCAGCGACCATGGCCGGCGGCTCGACCTTTGCGCAGCAGCAGGCGCAGATTGCGTCGGTCGCCTCCCGCCTGTTCGGAACCACGGTCAAGGCGGACAACGTGATCGGCGAGACGCTGCGCCGCGTGACCGTCGAACCAGACCTTGCGGACGCTGCCTTCATCGCTGCGCTGCGCCGGCGTGTACTCGACGCTGAGTCCCCTCTGGCCGAGGCTTTCGACGCGTTCTGCGCCGATCCGCTGTGCGGCTGGATAGAGACGACCTTCGGGCTGGAGAGCGAGCCGGGGACGGGCCGGTTGAGGCGCGCAGCACCGCGCAGTATTTCGGGCAAGGAGGGGGCTGCTACGCTCCTGTCCAGCCTCATCGGCGTGTCTGAGCCTGCCTGCCGGACGGCGATTGAGCGAGCGCTGATGGCAGGCTACAACGTCAAAAATGCGGCGACGGGATTTCCGGTCTTTGCCTTCCGCCTGCATCAGTTTGTCGGTCGCGGCGACACGGTCTATGCATCTCTGGACGAACCTGAGCGCCGCTATATCACCACTCAGAAACAGCAATTTGTGCCGGGCGATCGCAGCCGCGTGCTGCTGCCCATGGCGTTCTGTCGCGAATGTGGCCAGGAGTATTACACGGTCTTCCGTCAGGAGGGCGGCAGGGACGGCGCGGTCACGTTTGCCCCGCGCGACCTGAACGACATCCAGGCCGGCGACGGCGAGACGTGCGGCTTCCTCTACGCCGGCGATGAGAACCCCTGGCCCGATAATTCCAACGATGCGATCGACCGCCTGCCCGAGGACTGGATCGAATACAGTGGAGATGCGTTGCGGGTCAAGCCCGCCTCCAGGAAGCGCCTGCCTGAACTTCGCTTTGTCGATGGGGAAGGCAAAGCGACACCGTCGGGCCGTCGTTTCCATTTCATGCCGGCTCCCTTTGCTTTCTGCCTGTATTGTGGCGTTTCCTACTCGGGCCGCCAACGGTCAGACTACGGCAAGCTCAGTGTGCTGTCGTCGGAGGGGCGCAGCACGGCCACCACTGTGCTGAGCTTGTCGACACTCCAGTCGTTGCGCGACGATGAGTCGCTGAAGCCGGATGCGCGCAAACTGCTGAGTTTTACCGACAACCGCCAGGACGCATCGCTGCAGGCCGGGCATTTCAACGACTTCGTGGAGGTCGGCATGCTGCGCGCGGCGCTCTACCAGGCGGTTGCGAATGCCGGCGCGGCAGGCATTGCGCATGAAGTGCTGGCGCAGCAAGTCTTCAACGCCCTGGCGTTGCCGCTTACACAGTTCGCCAAGGACCCGGAAGTGCGCTTTGCGGCGCGCTCCGAGACCGAGCGCGCCCTGCGCGAAGTGCTGGCCTATCGCCTCTACCAGGACCTGCGTCGCGGCTGGCGTGTCACGGCCCCCAACCTCGAACAGTGCGGGTTGCTCCGGATCGAATACCTCTCGCTCGACGAGCTATGCGCGTCAGAGGCGGACTGGGCGGCGTTGCATCCGGCGCTGGCCGGCGCTTCCCCGGCAGTGCGCGAACAGCTGTGCAAGACACTGCTGGATTATCTGCGCCGCGAACTGGCCATCCGCGTCAACTATCTGACCCCGACCTACCAGGATACGATCAAGCAACTGGGCAGCCAGTGGCTGGGTGAACCATGGGCCATCGACGAGACCGAACAGATGGTGCACAGCTTCGTCGCCTATCCGCGCGGTTCGCAGCAGGGGGACAGCGGCGAGGCCGTCTATGTCTCCGGGCGCGGCGGCTTTGGCCTGTATCTGCGCCGCGCCAACACGCTGTCTCACTACCGCCAGAAGCTGTCGACCGGCGAGACGGAGAGGCTCATCGTCCAGCTCTTCAACATGCTGAAGCTTGCCGGTCTGGTCGAGGTCGTGCAGGAGAAGCGCAATGAGCAGGACGTGCCAGGCTACATGGTGCGCGCGGCGGGGATGATCTGGAAGGCGGGTGAGGGAACTGAACCGCCGCGCGATCCGATCCGTGTGCCGCGCGCAGCGGTGACCGGCGGCCAGACCAACGACTTTTTCATTCGCTTCTACCGCAGTGTGGCCAGGCGCTTTCAGGGGCTGCGCGCCAAAGAGCACACCGCGCAGGTGGCTCCGGATGAGCGCATCGAGCGGGAAGAGCGCTTTCGCACAGCCGATCTGCCGTTGCTTTTCTGTTCGCCGACCATGGAGTTGGGCGTCGATATTGCCCAACTGAACGCTGTGGGACTGCGCAACGTGCCGCCGACGCCGGCCAATTATGCCCAGCGCAGCGGTCGCGCCGGGCGCAGCGGCCAGCCGGCGCTGGTGCTGACCTATTGCACGACGGGCAGCCCGCACGATCAGTACTTTTTCCGTCGCCCGCAGCAGATGGTGGCCGGTTCGGTCAAAGCGCCGCGTATCGACCTGGGCAACGAGGAACTCGTGCGCGCCCACGTGCATGCGATCTGGCTGGCCGAATCGGGGCTCTATCTGGGCTCCTCGCTGATGCAGGTGTTGGAGGTCGACGGCGACGATCCGAGCCTGAAGGTCAAAGAGACCGTCTGGGATACACTGAACATGGCGAGTGTCCGTGTCAGAGCACGCGTGTCCGCCGAGAAGACCCTCGCCAGCCTGGGCGAAGAGCTGACTGCCGCGCCGTGGTATCGGCCGGGGTGGCTCGAACGCACCCTCGAGCAGGTTCCAGAACGTTTTGAGCAGGCGTGCAATCGCTGGCGTGATCTCTATCAGGCGGCACGCAAGCAGCGCGAACTCCAGAACAAGATCATCGGCGACGCGTCGCGCAGTGCCGGCGACAAAGCGGCGGCGCGGCGGCTGCGTGAGGAGGCGGAGAGCCAGATGGAGTTGCTGACCAATGGCGGCAGCTTCCAGTCAGATTTCTACAGCTATCGCTACTTCGCCAGCGAAGGCTTCCTGCCCGGCTATAACTTCCCACGCCTGCCGCTCTCAGCCTATATCAGCGGGCGACGGCTCAAGAAAAGCGACCGCGACGAGTATCTGAACCGGCCGCGCTTCCTGGCCATCTCTGAATTTGGGCCGCGCAGCATTATCTACCACGAAGGCTCGCGCTATGTGGTCGATCGCGTGATTCTGCCGGCTGAAGCGCACGGCGAGCAGGGGCTGATCACCCATAGTGCCAAAATCTGTACGCACTGTGGCCATCTCCATCCGGTGGTGGAGGGTGTGGCGAACAGCGACGTCTGCGAACAGTGCGATGTGAAACTGACCCACCTGACACAGTCGTTGATGCGTATGCAGAATGTCTCGACGCGGCGGCGCGACCGCATCGATTCCGACGAGGAAGAACGCATGCGCATGGGGTACGACCTCCGCACTGCAGTGCGCTTCGACCGCGGC
>CAIRNL010000280.1 GCA_903879975.1 uncultured Chloroflexota bacterium
GCCCTCTGCGAACGAGCGCATCAGCTCATCCTCTCCCAGCAGTATCCGGCCTTGCATGAGCGAGAATACTTCGATTTCCTGGCGGGCGAAGTCTACTACTGGTTGGATCGCCCCCAGGATGCCGCTGCGTACTTCCAGCGTGCGCTCGACGATGCACGGATGTACGGTGATGCCATGTCGACCTTGCGAGCAAGTGTGGCGCTGCAAGTGTGCGAGGTCGCGTTGGGGCGATCGCTGACGCCGACCGATGTGGACCGCACCGAGGAGGCAGAACTCTGGCGACGCGACGAACAGGGCTGTTCCACTGGCTTCAAAAGCCAGGTCGTTCTCTGGCAAATTCAACGCTGGCTGCTGCTAGGGCAGCCGGCAGAAGCCTGGGGCGCCTACCAACAGTTGAGCTTGTCGCCGGAGACAGCCTCGGTGGATGCGCCCGAAGCCTTGTGGATGGCGATCTTGCTCGCAAACGTGGCGTTGGGGCGCGATCTGGCCACGTTGACCCCCCATTTCGAACGGTTGATCGCTCAAAGCGAGCGCAACAACCTGCGGCTCACCGCGATTCGTGTCCGCCTCTTGTGGGTGCACCAGCAGCAGCAGCTTGGTTTTCACCACCGCGCCCGCACTACCCTGCGCCAGGCGTTGCGCGATATCGAATCCACCGGCTATGTGCGCCTGCTGCTCGATACTCCGGCCATCTTGCCGACGCTGCGTGCCGTTGACACCCACTATGCCCGATCGCTGGTGGCACGGATGGACGCGCCCGCGGCCTTGCCTCACTACGAGAACCTGACGGCGCAGGAACTGGCTATCTTGGGGCATCTGGTAAACGGCGCCAAAATTACCGAGATTGCGCAGGCGCTGGTGATTTCGCAGAGCACGGTCAAATGGCATCTGACTAACCTGTACACCAAACTGGGCGTCAAGAATCAGCGCGAAGCCGTAGCGCTGGCGTTGCGTCTCCGGCTGCTCGCAAGATAGACAACACGCAGCCCCCAGTCATCACGTTAGCCGATAGCGCCGTTCAGGTCTGCCATATACAGAATGGCCTGATTCAGATTGACGCCGGTCACATCCGCGCCGCGCAGCCGAGTAAAGCTCATATCGGCCCCGTTGACGCAGGCGCGCGTCAGAATGGCGTCGAAGAGGGTGGCGCTGTCCAGATTGGCGCTTTCTAGATTCGCCTCCGTCAGGTTGGCCCCAGTCAGATTGCTTTGCTGGATCTGTGCCTGGCTCAAGTTGGCGTTGCTCAGATTGGCCCCGCTCAAATCGGCTTGGGTCAGGTTCGCCCGGATCAACGTGGCATTGCAGAGATTGGCTTTGCTCAAGTTGGCGTTCTCCAGCCGGGCGGCCTCCAAGTTGGCGCCGGTCAGGTGCGCGCCGTGCAGAATGGCGTTGCTCAGATCCCTTCCACTCAGATCGGCGTCGTGTAGATCGACCCCGGTCAGGTCACGGCCGCTCAGATCGATCTCCTCCAGTTTCGCATCGGCCAGATTGGCGTACTGCAGGATTGCTTCGGCGAGATTGGTCGCCCACAGCAAGGCATGGCTCAGGTTCGCTACACTCAAATTGGCGCCGCTCAAATTGGCGCCCTGTAAGTCGGCCCCGCTCAGATTCGCCATCTCCAGATTGGCCAGACTCAGGTCGACCGCACACAGGTTGGCGTAGCTCAGGTCGGTCTCACATAGGCTGGCGCCGCTGAGTTGGGCTCCACTGAGGTCGGCGCTGCTGAGATTGGCGCCGCTGAGATTGGCCCCGCGCAAATTGGCGCCGCTCAGGTTGGTGCCGCTCAGATCGGCCCAACTCAAATCTGCATCAGGCAGTTCAGCCCCTGGCCCGATCCTGGCAAGATGTTCTTGATTTCCCATGAGAAGCCCCCGTTCACAAGATACCATCTTCCCGGAAGCTTCAAACCTTCCGGGAAGATGGCGGTCATATGACTACTTTCCTTCGACGAACGCACCGCAGCAGCAGAACGGCTCGCTGGCCTGTACCGCTGCCGGTGCAGGAGGCGTGACT
The DNA here is from genome assembly GCA_903879975.1 of uncultured Chloroflexota bacterium. Taxonomy (GTDB): domain Bacteria; phylum Chloroflexota; class Anaerolineae; order Caldilineales; family Caldilineaceae; genus Caldilinea. Next base: position 2,014 of record CAIRNL010000280.1, read on the forward strand.
GCCTGCTTGCTGCCACAGATGACCCGCTTCAGCAGCTCCGCAAACCCGCTGATCGCATCCTGGGAGGTGAAGGCCTGACCGCCTGTTTGCTGGGCGACCCGCTCATACTCGGCCTGGATCGCCTGCTTGACACCCGCCTTCACGCCGGACGTCCCTAGGTAGGTGTGCACCTGCACCCCAGCCTGGTTGGCGACGCCGATCGCGCGGCTCGCCGCTTCGATGTCGGCCTGGTCCTGTTGGCCATTCTGATTGCCGCCCTCCAGTGCTTCATCCCCCAGGAAGAAGATCGCGCGCGCCGCATTGGCGCGCCAGTCGAAGTGCAGTCCCACATCCTCGATGGCGCGCGCACCGTCCTCCTGCGCGCCGCCTTCGGCGACCGTGCCGCGTGTCCGCCCGCGCAGCACGGACCCGTCCACACCGGCCGCTCCGGTCAGGTACTCCCGCACCGTGCGCTCAAAACGCGTCCCCCTGAACACACCCTCGATCCCCAGGTAGGTCACTCGTAGGTCCGAGGGGCAACTGCTGCGGGCATTCTCGATCGCCACGTCCACCGCTGCACTCAGCGCCGCCGCCTCATCTTTCATCGATACGCTCGAATCGATCACCACCACGAGATCGACCGGCGGGATCACGCTGACTTCGGCCGGTGCCGCAGCAGGCTGCGCCGCCGCCTGGCCTGCACCCGCAGCCATAGTGGCCGGGGCAGGCGTGGGCCACTGCAGGCGTTTTTGCGTGGACACATCGCCGTTGCCGCGATGTCCGGAGATGGGCCCAGGACGCTCCGGTTGAGCCTGGCCGGCAGTCATGCCGTGGCTGTTCTGCGGAAAGTTCCACAGGTTGAAGTCGAAGCGATAATGGGCACCCTGCCAGCCGTTGCTCCAGTTGAAGTTGATCAGGGCGCTGAGGTCGAGGGTGCCTGTGACCGGATCGTGGTACCAGAACGACAGCATCTTGTTGGCCGTCCCGCCGGCCGATGTGCCGAAGTTGTACTGGATGTCCACCCCTTCGACCGGCCCTTCATAGGAAAAACAGCCGGTGCCGTAGACGCTGCCGTCTGCATTCAGCGTGTGGAAGACGAGATTGGTGACTTGAGACATAGGAAAGCCCTTTCTTGGTAATCGCTGATTTTTGGTTGTCAACCCCGGCGCCGCCGAAGATAGCTGCCGTTACTAGTAAACTTCTGAACGCGGTGGTTCTTATACTCGGTGACATACACATTGCCGTTGCTGTCTATCGCTACGCCACTGGGACAATTGAATTGCCCGTTGCCGCTACCCATGCTGCCCCACTGCATGAGATAGCCGCCGTTGCTGTTGAACTTCTGGACGCGGTGATTATTATAGTCAGTGACATAGACATTCCCATCCCTGTCCACCGCCACGCCATTGGGGCCGTTGAATTGCCCGCTGCCGCTACCCGCGCCGCCCCACTGCGTGAGATAGTCACCGTTACTATTAAATTTCTGGATGCGATGATTATCCACGTCGGCGACATAGACATAGCCACTGCGGTCTACGGCTACGCCTTTAGCGCTCAGGAACTGCCCGTTGCCGCGACCCTCTCTGCCCCACTGGAGAGTGAATGATGCCTCTGGCTTTGATGGGGCAATGCTGCTCGCCTGGTCGCCAAAGAACTGGGCGCTGTGCCAGCTGACTCCCCGGCTGCCGTTGAAGCCCACGGCATAGCCGCGCGCCGATTGGGCCGCGTGCGCCCAGGGGTTGCGGCTGAAGGCCACGCCCGAATACCAGACGTATCCCTCGCTCTGCTGCGAGATCAGCGCCACCTTGCCGGCGCGCC
>CAIRNL010000281.1 GCA_903879975.1 uncultured Chloroflexota bacterium
CCCTTGGTAAAGGCCAGCACGCCCGACTTGTTGTCCGTCGCACCTCGGCCCCAAAGCCGGCCCTTGTCAACAACGCCGCCGTAAGGCGGGTAGGTCCACTTTTCGACCGGCTCCTCCGGCTGCACGTCGTAGTGAGCGTAGACCAGCAGTGTCTTGCTACTCGAGCGACTGGGCATATGGCCGATAATACAAGGCGGGCCGCCGGGGGTGGGATAGGCTGTAGCGTCCAGCCCATCAGCATGCATCATAGCAACCACTAGCTGAGCGCACTCGTCCAGGCCGATGTCCTGCGCGCTGACGCTCTTCTGCTGCACCAGGCGTTGCAGATCGGCAATAGCTTCGTCGCGGTGCGCGTCGATCCAGTCAAACACTGCCTGTAAATCAGGGTGAATTGCCCCCATAGAGATCGATCCTTTCACAGTGAAGGAATAAGCCGTAAATGCAGGCTGTCAAACCGGAATCACGCGATCGTCTGGACCGTGGTCGGAGAGGTAGCGGCTGAGCCGCTCAGCGCCGGTGGCGGTGACAACCATGCTATCGATAATACGGTAACCATCGACAGCAGGGCGGTAGATACCGGGTTCATTCGAGAAAATCATGCCTGCAGTCGCAGGCGTTGCGTCGCCGATGGAGAGCCACGGCGCCTCATGGCCCTCAACGCCCATGCCGTGGCCGATGCGATGACGGATGAAGTCTCCGTAGCCATGCTCGCGCAAGACAGACCAAGCAGCTTCATTCACTGCGCTGCACGCCGCACCCGGTTTGAGCGCGGCCAGTGCTGCCTCATCACACGCCCAAGTCGCCTCCAGGCAGCGGCGCTGGTCTGCAGTCGGCTCGCCAACGATAAAAGTGCAGCCGCTTTCAGCATGGTAACCGCCTACCTTGACACCAATACCGACAATGAGCGTATCACCTGGCCGAATTACAACAGGGCCAGGCTGGCCATGAGGCAGGGCGCCGCGCGGGCCGGCATGCGCAGTCAAAGCCACGGCGCCGCGGTAGAAGTTGACCAGATCCTCCAGTTCCGCCTTCATACGCGCGGTCGTCTCGGCCTGGACGACCTGCACTACATCGAGTTCCGTGATGCCACCGTGCAGCCCGTCGGTCACTGCCTGGCGGGCAACGCTCAGCCCAAAATCAGCGTAGGCGGCAGCGATGCGCGTCAACTCAACCTCCGCGCCGGTCTTGATATAGCGCAAATTGCTGACGGTGCTGTCGAGGGACAGGCCCGGTTTGATGGCACGCATAGCGCTGAAGCTAGCATAGCTTGCTGAGTCGACGCCAATGCGATCGCCGGGAAGCTGTGCGGCCATCCATACCTCAGCCGGCGTTTCACCCGGATATTCAAGATACCAGCGGACGTCCTCGATCCAGCTCTCCTCGGCATTCTCCTTCTCCAGAAATGGCACAAAGAGACTCGGCACGCCATACACCGGCAGGAAAAGTCCAATGGGTCGCTCGTTGGGAATGTGAAAAAAGCCGGTTGCCCACATCAGGTTGGCGGGGTTGAGAATCAACAGGCCGTCAAGGCCCGCTGCACCAGCCGTCGCCTGCAAGTGTGCGACACGCTGCCTGTAAAAATTGACGCCGAGGTAAACGGCGTGAGTCGTTTTGGCACCAGCCATCATAGCTTGCTGTCTCCCTTCGTTCGCCCTGCCGATACCACCACATCCTGGCCATCAACGTGTATTGTTGCGCCTACCATGCCGGCGCGCGGGCAACCGGCGCGTATGGCTACGTCGAACGGCTGACCTGCCGGCAGCCGCACGATCCACTGTATAGCCTGCGCCGACAGTGGCCAGTCGTAAAAGCGTGAGTAGGCAGTGTGACGCTGCATTCGCCCGGCCAGATGGCCCAGGTCGATATGTGGCGCGCCCTGCACAAATTCCATGGAGGCGGGGCCGGCCAGATCGACGACGACCGGCTTCGCCTCGCGCATGGCAACGGCCTGCGCGCTGAGGTTCGTGGGCAGAAAGCCGGTGTTATCGACCACGGCTCCGATCTGCCACAGCCCGTCACCCAAAGGAACAGCCTGAACGTTGCGGAGGCGTAGACACGGCGCGCAGGCTGCATGGCGGAGGGTGAAGCGGCAGTTAGCCCGCGCCATATCCTCCAAATACTGGGCAGGCGGTGGGTTCCGAAAAGTATACATACGTCTCCAGCCCCCGATCTCCACTGGACCCAGTTGTGGATGCTCAAAGGGTGTCCATGGCATAAAACCATCGCCGTTCAACGCCTCATCTTGCCAACGCAGCAGCTTGAGCCAATCATTCTCAGGGAAATTGCGCAAGGGATAGAAGTCGTTGCGTTCGATACCGGCGGCTTTGAACACATCCCACAACTCAGTACTGAACGTGGGAATACCCAGCGCGCCGAAGCTCCAGTCGATAGAGGAACCATAGCGTTTAAGGCTCTTATCCGGTGTGAAATCTTCATAGACGGAGATGAGCGGATAGTCGGTCTCAGCCACGCCCATTTCGCCGATCCTCTGGTAGAGTAGCCTGTCTTCACCCAGAAAGTGGGTATCAGGGAAAGTGAGCCAAGGCCGTAGAATGACACCGCTGTGGCTGTGATAGCACTGCATGCCGGCGATGTTGGGATGATCCAAGATCCAGCGCACGACTGCCGCAATCTCAGGCTCACTCAACGGGTGTTCGCCGGAGCCGTACTGCTGGCTTTCCGGCACCCAGTTAGACGGATAGTTGCGGTTGAGGTTGCCGTCCTGTGGACGCGGAATCACGAAATCACCACCGTCCCAGCCAACGAGTAGTCCCTCGGGGACAATCCGGTAGTAAACACCATCCGTTTCGTCTGGCGCACGCGGCAGCATAAGGCGTGGGTCCTGCTCACTAACCTTCCATTCGCCAGCAGCGTCGCGGATGCGCATATCCACGATCAGCCCGTCGCCGTTGACGTCGGCATAGTGCAGTCCCGCCCCGAACTGCTCCTCACTGGGCAGGTAGCGCCCATTACCGATCCATTCGTAGAAGGGCAGTGTCTGGACGATCTCGGCGCCGTCCGGGTTGACACGCGGCACGATGTAGAATATCTGCTCATCCAGCAGGTGCGTCACCAGTGGGTCGTGGCCATACTGGCTCAGCAGCGTCCACGCGGTGTAAATTGCAACGGATGTGCCACAAATTTCCTCGGCGTGGATATTGGCATCGATGTAGTACCCCGGCTTGGCCATGCCGTCGCCGGTAGCCCGATTGCTGATCTCGAGCAACCAGATAGTACGGCCGCGATGGCTGGTGCCGATGGCATGGACACGCATGAGATCCGGATGGGCAACAGCCAGATCCTGAATCAGCTCGGTCAACTGTGAATAGGTCAGGTAATGGTCGAAGTGGAGATGCCGAATCATCGCTTGCTCGAATTGGTGAGTTTGACAAACACGCTGTGTTGGCGATAATTGCCAACTGTCAACAGTTGACAAATATTGGTGCAAGTTATATCATATTGTTTATTCAGTGTCAAAGTGTTGTGGCCAGCCCGATTCTCCACGGCGCAGTTGTACGGCCAGGTGATCCAGCCAATGCCGGCCATGTCTTGAGAAATCGCTTCCCCCCTCAACACCTGCGGGAATGCAAATAAAGAGCGTGCCATTGCATCGTGCCACCCGTGGCATTTCGTCATATCGGACCATTTTCCAAGTATTTTCCAAGGAGGCAATTGAGTATGTCAAAGTTGAGTCGAAGAGGCTGGGTCAGTCTGGCTCTATTGCTGGTGCTCCTCGTGAGCACGGCGTGCACAGCCATGCCCGCCGCTCCAGCCGGGGACACCAGCGCCAGCGGCGAAGCAGCAGCTACTGAGGCTGCCAGCGGTGAGTTGCAACGTCTCATCGTTGCGCAGTCGGTCGATGTCCAGGGACTGGAGCCGTCGAACGTGAATTCGCGTGCAGAGTCCAACATCTTCACACACATGTATGCCACACTCTACGAGATCACCGAAAGTGGCGCCATCGAGCCTTACCTGGCCGAATCCTACACGCTCTCTGAGGATGGCAAGGAGATGACCTTCAAACTCAAGGAAGGCCTGGTC
>CAIRNL010000282.1 GCA_903879975.1 uncultured Chloroflexota bacterium
ATCTACCCGCATCGACACTATGGCACGCTGCCGCTGAGCGGCCGCACGCGCGGGTTCTTCCCGCAGGCAGCGTCGGGCGTCTCCATGGTCACGCTCGTGGACGGCCGTTGGGGCACACGGTACAGCGGATGGATTGTGCACGAGGGACGCTACGTGGCCGGTCTCTCCAAGTGGATGGAGGACCATCAGATTCCGGTCGGCGCTTTTATCACGCTGGAGCGCACTGCAACGTCCAGCGAGGTCATCGTCGATTTCCGCACGCGGCGTCCCAAGCGCGAGTGGGCGCGCATCGCACAGGCCGACCTGACCGACCATGCGCTCCTTTTCGAGATGAACAAGGTGCAGGTCGCCTGTGAATATGACGAAACCATGATCGTCGCCGGGCAGGACGCTGCCGTGCTCGATCAGCTCTCCATTCAGCTGCAACAGACCGGCGCGGATGTGGCGCGCGTCGTGGCACAGGTGACGCCCGAGCTGATCAAGCTCAACCCACAAGGCACGGTGCATGCCAAGAGCGTCTACAGCGCTGTCAATATGGTGCTGCGCACGCCGCCGGCGCCAATTTTTTATGCGCTACTCAGCAATCGGCGCTTCCGTGATGTGGGCGGCGGGCTCTTCGCACTCACCTAACCGTCAGGCCTGCATTGTTATAGAGGAGATTTTGAACGAATGGGTTCCAACGCACTGGCCGAACGACTGTCACGTTTCCGCCCAACGCTCGACACGAAATTCCACATCGACTACGACTGGTGGGATAAAAGCGGGCAGAGCTTTCGCCTCTATCTGCGCGATCAGCTGTGTGACGAGTGCCGTGCCCGCTTTGCCGACCACCATAACACGGAGAATGTCGACTGGGTCGACCCGGAGAGCGGCGAAGTCCACCGCACCGATGCCCTGCGCGAGTGCCTGCGCACGCGCTGTGCCAATGACCCGGACTACATCAACGAGAAATTGCCGATAGCGTCTGCCTGCTTCCGCATCTTCCTGGCCAATAACAACACCGCTCTTTCCCCCAACGAACTGCACCAGTTGCTGCCTTGGAAGTCGGCCGACGAGATTCTGAGCACGTTGGGCGGCCAGCGCGTCTATCTGGGGCTGCGCCCGGCGTAACACTGCAGCGTTCCCTGCACCGCCTCCACCGACCCGGAATCAAGCAGATTCCGGGTTTTTGTTCGACAGCGCTGCTCGAATCGCACCCCCGATCAGTTTTGAAAATCGCTCATGCAAAGCTCGAGTAGCCGGGCAAGCTATGCGCCGCGCAATGTATGGACCGCTATGCGAGGGCGCGCGATCGTACTGCGATCACGGTGTCGTGGCAGGGGTGGCAGCGGGCGTCGGCACATCGGTCCCTGGCCCAACGAGGTAGACCGCCTTCCACGGCTGGTACTCGCTGCGCAGTGTGTCGGTGCGCGTGGTGCCGTCCTCCACAATCGTGCGCTGGACGGTGACCGACATCCCTTCTTTTTCCCATTCGACCTGCTTCATCTGGCCAGGCGCCAAGCTCTCGTCGACGATGTAGGCGGGTGGCTCCGGCTGCTTGACGTCGCTGATCTGGGGATCGCCCACTGTGACGACGCGGTCGGGGCGCGTGCCATAGAAGTTGAAGGTGATGACACCATTGGCGCTGTCCAGGCTCGGCTCGATGAGCAGGTAGGCATCGGTGTCGTTGCGGAACTGGAAATCGACCGTCGGCGTGAAGATCGTTGCGTCCATCCCTGGTTCCCCGTACCAGTCGACGACATAGCCGTGGTTGTGGCGCTGCACGATAGGGAAGCCGCCTTCATAGGCAGTGCGGAAGAGGGTCGTGCTCACCTGGCAGACACCGCCCCCTACGCCCACCGCCGTGCGATCGCCCCAGATGATCAGCGAGTCCTCGAAGCCGTTGGCTGAACTCACGTCACGCACGATGCGGTTGAAACTGAAGATGCGATTGGGCGGGATGACAACACCGTCGAACTGCTCGGCTGCAACCTCGATGTTGCGTACGCGGCTAGCGCTGCTGCCGGCGAAGTAGGTCGATCCGCTGGCCACCAGTTCGAGAATACCCATTTCGGCGATGCGGTTCGTGTCCACTTCGGGTGCTACGGTGCTGACGGCCAGCTGGGCCTCCGTCGCCCCGGAGAGCAGGGCGTCGCGCACAGCCGCTACGCTGGCTGCAACGTCCATTTTGCGCCCGGCTGCGCTGGGGGAGAGGACTGTCACGCCACCGGTGGCCGGGTTGAAGCGCAGCCGGGCCTCGCGTGCCGGCCGGTCGATCTGTGTAGCCAGGCTTTCCACGTACGCCGTCAGCCTTGCTTCATCTACCTGGGGCGGCTCCGCTGCGGTGAGTAACCTGCGCGTGTCAGCAAGCGTCAGCGCCAACTTCAACCCAGAGAGCGGGTCACGCAGGAGGAGCGGCTGCTGCCGGCTGCTGGCCGCTTCCACGGGCGCAGCGACGACGGGTGCAGCCGGAACTGCCACACTGTGCGTCACCAGTGGCACCTGCGCCATGTCGTACAGGCGAGTCGACTGCAGGCTGGTCAGCACTGCTTGTAGCGTTGCGTCGACGTCTACGGTCACGCCTTCGACGGCTGGGACGACCACAGCTCCGAGACGTCGCTCCGCCATGCCGTTGCGCGTGACGCTGGCGGCAACGGTCTCGATAGCGTTGCGCAGCGCGTCGCTGTCGATGGCCAGCTGCGGCATGATCTCCGCCCAGCCCAGGGCAGCGGCGAACTGGTCTGCCAGGTCCTGTGGCAGCTTGCCGCTGCGCCCTACCCTGTAGGCCTGGTTGACTGCGCCGAGAAGATCGGCCTGGGCGTTGATCTGAGCCGTCTCCAACGGCCACTGCTTGTCTGCATAGACGATGCTCACCGGGGGCAGCGGGAAGTCGGCCAGCTCGCTGTTCAGGCGCCGGATGGCCTCGGCGCGCGTCATCGCTCCGATGGGCACGCCGCCTACGCTCACGCCGGTGTAGATGCGGCTCGTGTGCCAGAAACCCCAGATAGCGGCCAGGCCAATGACGGCGAAGAACGATAGCAGCAGAAAGAGGGTCAGCATGTCGAACGCTGTGCGTCGGATTGGCTCAACCTTGGATGTTGGTGAATAGACACGTTGCATGGCTGTGGACTCCGCTGAACAAGGTCCCTGGGATGCGTTGGCTCAGGCGTGATGGGGCATGTGTCGTGCTGACTGGTGATGTTCTATCTTGCCAATTGCGGCAGAATATACCGGAATGGGATCAGCAGGTCGAGCAGGAATAGGACGAGAAAGGGTGCGCCCCATGCCACCACGCGCAAAACACCGAGCAGTGGACGCAGCCGATGCCAGCCCAGCCAGCGCTGGAAGCGGTAGGGTGCTCCGATAATGATGGCATCGATTGATCCGGAGAGCAAGAAAGGTTGTAATATCAGCAGGATGCCAAGCAGGCCGATGAGCAGGATCGTGAGACGGTCGGTTATATCGGTGCGTAGGCTGGCGAGCACCAGGGCTGTAGCGAGCACCAAGGTGAGAAACCCCGTCACTTTCCCTTGGAGCGGCTGCATGACCTCGCGCCATGCCAGCGCCGCAAACGCGCTGATGGGCAGCAATCCCCAGAAGAAATAGCGCCCTTGGTGCTGGACGAATTTGAGGTTATACCAGATAAAGCTGGCAAGGACGGCCAGCACCATGACGCCAAAAAAGCCGAGTACCCAAAACTGGAAACGGTCCATGTCCGCCTCGGGGCGGCCGCAGATAAAACGCACCAGTGCCCACAGCAGGCCGAGTACGAGCACACCGGAGAAGACAAGCAACAGGATATAGGCGCGCGGCTCCATGAAGACACCCATCCAGCCGAAAATGCCCCAGAAGCTGCGAAAGGTAAAGCCCATGGCTCGTTCCAGATAGTTGATGAACCCTTCGCGGGCAATCCATTCGGCTGTGGTAGGCTGTCCGACGACGATACGGTCGTGCATTTGCAGTCCGAGGAAGTCCCAACCGCCGTAGATGGTCACATTGCGCAGCCACAAGGGGGCGACAATCAGGAGAGCGGGCAACACGACCAGAGCGGCTGCACCCACGCCGGCCGCAAAGGATCGCCGTGACGGTCGATACGGTGCGGCGTCCAGTTGTGCGGCAGGCGCCAGCCAGACCGTCAACAGCACCAGGCTGGCTGCCAGGGGCAGCGCCATGTAGGCGTAGATCTTGGTCGCCATGCCCAGCCCCAGCAACACGCCCAGCACGATCAGGCTGCGCCATTCGCGCAGCGCCAAGGGCAATGTCCCCCCATGATTTGCCGCATCGAAGCGCCGTTTCATCCAGCGCAGAAGTGCCAGCATAGCGGCCAGCAGCAACACCTCGGCCAGTCCGTCGTTATTGACCGAGGCATTCATGGCCACATGCATCGGCAGAAAGGCGGCAAAGGCCGTTGCGCCCAACGTCAGCAGCGGCTTGGTCGGGAAGACTGTCCCCATGCTGGCATAGAGCAGCAGGACAGCGAAGGCCCCCAGCAACACGTTGAAGAGGCGTATCACCAACAGGTTGCCGTCGCCCAGCAGGTAGAAGGGCGTGGCAGTTACATAGTAGAGCGGTGGCTGATAGGCTTCGTAGCGCAACGCGTCGATGGACAGCTCCGGTGGGAAGCCTTCGCTGAGCAACCGCCCGATGTATTCTTGGTCATAGGCATCGGGATGCAGCACCGGCAGTCCCTTCCCCGTCGCAATGTGGGCAATGTTGTTGTAGTGGGCAGGCTCGTCAGGGTTCTGCCAGGCGGGTGTGGTGACGGCAAAGAGGGTCGCCGCCACCAGGTAGCCGAGCACAATCAGCAGCAGGAACCGATGGGGCCGGCGCACGTAGTAGAAGTCCAGGCTGGCTGAAATGGGCCGGTACTGGCCGATCGTGGGTTCTGTCTGGCGTGTATTCAACGGAGTACTTCCTGGCATTTCCGATTTAGGACAGTTTTTCGGCCATCAGCGCCTCGTCGAGCTTGACGAAGAGCGGCGACGGTTCGCGCAGCGCCTGGCCGGCCGCCAACTGGGTTGCCTCCCAGCGTCCCCTGGCCGGGGTGTGGTCGTAGCGCAGCACCTCGTGCTGGCCACGCGCGTCTTCGACGATTTCAGTGTACTGGCGGCCAAAGAGCGGCTGCGTGTAGCCGAGCATGTTGTGCAACTGCTCGCTCGAATGAGGCAGGATGGGCGCCCACAGTAGCTTCAGCCAGTCGATAGCCTGCAAGGCAACGTATACCGACGTTGCGGCCCGCAGCGGGTCGTTGCTGATGCTCTTCCAGGGCGCATTGTCGTTCAGGTACTGGTTGACGCGCTGGCTCAGGCGGCGCGCCTCTTGCAGCGCAGCTTTGAGCTTGACTGCCTGGTAGAGCGCCCCCACACTCTCAAAGCCTGCCTTGATTTCAGCGAGGAATGCCTCGTCGTCGGCGGTGAAGGGGCCGGGCGTCGGAATCTGGCCGCCAAAGCGTTTGTAGGCAAAGCCCAGCATGCGGTTGACCAGGTTACCCCAGTTGGCGACCAGCTCGTTGTTGATACGTTCCATGAAGTCCTGCCACGTAAATTCTACGTCGGCCGTTTCCGGCGCCATGGCGGTGAGGACGTAGCGCCACGCATCTGCCTGGAACTGCGCCAGCACGGTGTTCCAGCCGATCACGTTGCCGCGACTGGTGCTGAATTTGCCGCCGCGCAGGTTCAGATATTCGTTGGCCGGCACGTCGTAGGGCAAGTTGAGGCGCGACGCACCGTGGTTGTAGCCGATGAGCATGCCGGGCCAGATGATGGTGTGGAAGGGGATGTTGTCTTTGCCGATGAAGTTGTAGATGTGCGCAGTCGGGTTGACGTCAGCGTCCCACCACTGGCGCCATGCCTCAGCGTCGCCCGAGAGCAAGGCCCATTCGATCGCCGCGCTCAGATAGCCGATGACGGCGTCGTACCAGACGTAGATGCGTTTGTCTGGATAATGGCCGATGGGAATCGTCACACCCCAGTCCAGGTCGCGCGTGATGGCGCGGCCGCGCAACTCGCGCAGCTCCAGCTGGCCTCGTGTGAAATTGATCACATTCGGGCGCCAGTGTTCCTTGCCCTCCGCAATCCATTGCAGCAGGGGCTCGTTCATCTTGCCCATGTCGAGAAAGAAGTGCTCCGTCTCGCGCACTTCAAGTTCGGTGGTGCCGCTGATCTTCGAACGCGGGTTTTTGAGTTCCAGCGCGTCGTAGAGACGGCCACAATGGTCGCACTGATCGCCGCGGGCGTCGGGATAGCCGCAGAAAGGGCAATCACCTTCGACGTAGCGGTCGGCTAGGAATTTGCCGGCAACGGGATCGTACCATTGGCGTTGGATATCCTTGTAGACAAAACCGGTCTCCCAGTGGCGCGTGAACATCTGCTGCGTCACAACCCAGTGATTGGCCGTGTCGGTGTGCGAATACAGGTCGAAGGTCAGCCCCATGGCCAGGCAGCCGTTGACAAAGAGACCGTGATACTTGGCGACGATCTCAGGATAGGCGACGCCTTCGGCATCGGCCTTGAGCATGATCGGCGTTCCGTGGGTGTCGGAGCCGCTTACCATGAGCACATCGTTGCCAATCATGCGCTGGAAGCGGGCAAAGATGTCCGGCGGCAGGTAGGCGCCGGCAATCTGGCCGATATGTTTTTCGCCGTTGACGTACGGCCACGCGACACCTACGAGAATCTTGCGTCCCATAACAACTATCCTTCGTCTTCCTACAGAATCAGGCAGTGCGTCCCATTCCTTGCAGGATGCACCTTGAGATTTCAGCGATCTGCCCACCAGCCGGCAAGCGAGACCAGGCCGTAGAGCAGCAGAAAAAAGACCAGGCCCCCTGTGATGCACAGCCAACCGGCAATGGCGCCGCTCAGCCCATAGTAGTACCAGATGAGCGCGCCGCCGACGCCGTACAGAATGACGAAAAAGCCGATGACCAGTTGCCCTTCCGTGCTTCGAACGAAGCGAACAGGATCGAAGCTGCGGCGTCTGTTTGACATGATGTTCGATTATACCAGCCTTCGCCGTCTCCCCTATTGTATCCCTATCGTGCAGTAGTATCTCTCTTGTGCTTGAAATGAAAGGATGGACGGCACTTCCGGTAAGATGACGGTGACGAAACCAAACCGAACCAGAGCGGAGAACCCAAGTGGCAAGAATAGCGAAAGAACGCGGCGGCGTCAAAGTGAACGCATGGCCGGCAAAGGCGCCGGTGCAGGCCTGTTCCGGCGATTGTCCACCGCTATTGTACCACGCCACCACAGCCGCCCGTTGTCTTCGCACCGACTGCCGAACCACTGCCGCCTATTTCACCGTGCTCCAGCACCATCCGGACTGGAACCGCCGTTTTCTGCGCACCACAAATTCAACCCAACAACATCCATAACCCGCCCGTCTGCTGGATGGGATCGGGCTGTGATATACTGTGCGTCAGAAAAAGTACCCGCTGTATTCCCTGAACGCGATGATCGGCCAAAAGAGATCGTCGATCGCTACCAGGACATGTCGATAAAAGGGGATTTGGATGCCACAAACAAAGCCAGCACAAGAGATTCTCGAACGTGCCAAAGCGATCCACGAAGACATTCGCACCTGGCGCCGCACCATCCATCGCTATCCTGAGTTGACCTTTACCGAGCAGCGCACAGCCGGGCTTGTCAACTCAGTTCTGGTTGACCTGGGCATCGAGACGGAAACTGAGGTGGCCAAGACAGGTGTGGTCGGCCATATCCGTGGCGGGGCTGGGCCCCTGGTAGGTCTGCGCGCCGATATGGACGCGCTGCCTATCCTCGAAGTCAACGGCACGGAGTTCGACAGCACGCGGCCCGGGATCATGCACGCCTGCGGCCACGACGCGCACACGGCCATGCTGCTCGGCGCCGCCACCATCCTGAAGGGGCTGGCGGATGAAGGGCAGCTTCCCGGCTCTATCCGACTGCTCTTCCAACCCAGTGAGGAGGCGCAGGACGACGAAGGCAAATCGGGCGGCATGCGCATGGTGGAGGAAGGCGCGCTGAACGGCGTGGACGCGGTCTTCGGCATTCATGTCGATGCGCACCACGACGTCGGCCATGTGGCCACGCGCCCTGGCCCGATGTTGGCTGCTGCCGACATGTTCGAGATCGTGATCCATGGTTCGGGTGGGCACGCCGCACGGCCACAGAGCACTGTCGACCCGATTGCGCTTTCGGCACATGTCATCCACGCAGCGCAGCAGGTCATCAGCCGCCGCCTGGATCCGACGGAGCACGGTGTCGTCACGATCGGCACCATCCACGGCGGCACGGTCAACAATGTCATCCCCGATACCGTTACGATGACCGGCACCATCCGTTCCTTCACGCCCGAGTCCCGCCAATTGCTGCGCTCGGAACTCAAGTGTGCTGCCCGTATCGTCGAGCCGTTGGGTGGGCGTGCCGAAGTAACTATCTTCCCCGGCTACCCGCCCACCGTCAACAACCCGCAGGCGACGGCCCACATGGTCGCCACCATGCAGGAGATGCTGGGCCAGGACAATGTGAGCGAGAGCGAACTGATCATGGGCGCTGAGGATTTCAGCTACATGGCGCAGGCCGCGCCTGGCTGCTTTCTGCGTCTGGGCGTGCACAATCCGGCGTGGGCAGAATTCTATCCCGTGCACCGCGCCGACTTTCGCATGGATGAGGACGCGCTGCCGATCGGTTCGGCGGCGCTGGCGTTGGCCGCACTGCGCTGGATGGAGACGCAGCGCTAAAGGAACGGTCGATGGAAACCAGGATTTTGCCGGTTCGCCCCCTTGGCAGCGGCAGCGCCCGAAAATCCTGGTTTCTGAATCTGAGCACGGTCGGGCATCCGGAAAACGACAGTCCCCAGGAGGAAGCGGAACGGCTTCGAAGCGCCCACCGCTGCCCCCCGTTGAGAGGAGTGGCAATGAGACTATCGAGTAGATTCTATCCTGATCGGCGCCGCAGAATAGCCGCTGCGCTGGCCGGCCTGCTGGTTGTCATCCTGGCGGGCTGCAGCCAATCCACGCCGACGGGGCTGATTTTCAATCCGGCTCCGTGGCAGGACGGCGAGCAACATACCTTCCGCCTGACCGACGTAGACGGCAACCGTGCCGGCACAGCGACCTTCACCGTGACAAGTGACGCCAATGATGCCGGCGAGGCGGTCTGGTCGATCGAGCGCGTGATCAGCGCGCAGGGCGACACCGAGCAAATTTTGATGAAGGTAAGGGACGCCGGTTTTCGTCCGTACTCTTCACTTCTGGAGCGCAACAACGCTGCCGGCACCGAGACGGTGGACGCGCAGTATGGTGGCCCCGAAGTCAACATGGTGCTCATGAGCCGCACCGACGTCATGAGTACCCAGCGCGTGGAGATTCCCAGCGACGTGCGCGAGATGGCCTCGCTGCCGATGATTGTGCGGGCGTTGCCGCTGGCGAACGGCTATGCCACGCAACTCAACGCCTTCACCCCCATCATCGGCCTGCTCGATCGCGTGACGATCCGTGTCGTAGGCGACGAGCAGGTCACTGTGCCGGCCGGCGCCTACGACAGCTGGGTAGTGACCGCCGATATGGGGGACGCCGTCACACGCTTCTGGATCGCCAAAGACGCGCCCTATCCGCTGGTCAAATACATGGACGGGCGCAATAAGGCAACCTTTGAGTTGCAGGAGTTTGCAGCGTCCCCGTGATGGCTGCAGCCGGCTGGCGCTACAGGAAAGGTCGCTAGAAACCAGGATTTTGCCAGTTTGCCCTCTCGGCAGCGGCGAGGCCCGAAAATCCTGGTTTCTACATCTCTTCACTTGAGTACAGCCAGCCAGACTGGTCACATCAGTACCATCCTCTCCCCATCCCCAGAACATTTCCCACATCTGTCACCGTCTCGCAAGGATGTTACATTCATTGTTACACTTTTGGGCATTGAGAAGTGACCGCAACTGCGCTACGCTATAGAGAGGGAAAGTTTAATCAGCAGGAGGTTCATGTGAAACTGAGAATCGACCGATTTACGATCATCATCCTTGCCGTTGTCGCTGTGCTGATTGGTGTGGCTGTCTTCACCGTCAACCGCAACGGCGGCATAGAAGTACAGGAGAGCTATCGCACTGAAGACGCGCCGGAAACGCCGGTCTACAATGCGTTCCTGGCACTGAAAAATGGCGATCTCGCCACTGCGCGTGCCCAATACAGTGAAAAGGTGCTCGAAGAAGCATCGGGCGAAACGGGCTACGGGCCATTGCGCGGCGAGTCCTACGGGTATGGCGAAACGGCGCGCCGGCTGCGCGTCACCGACGTCAAGGTTGATCCGCAAGACCCGGAGCGTGCGTACGTGTCGGTGGCGATCGACACGTACTCGACTGGCGGTATCTTCAACAGCGGCTCCACATGGACGTCGGAGCGCACGGTAGAGGTCATCCGAGAGGATGGCGCGTGGAAGATCAACACGCAGGAGTATTTTTACTAAATGACACAGGCGATTCTACAAACCAACGTCTCAAAAGCGACGCGGCTCGCCGCCGTACGCCGCTTCTACGTCTACCTCGTGGCGTTCGTCAGCCAGATAGCCATGCTGGTAGGCATGAACGATCTGATCGACATCATCAGCCGCGCCTGGTTACAGAGTGACGGGTTGCTGCAGGGGGCGTTCGTGCGCACAGCGACGGCTCGCTCCATCGGGCTCCTGCTGGTGGCGACGCCGCTTTTCCTGGTGCACTGGTGGCTGGCGCAGCGCCGGCGCACCGAACTGGACGAGCGCGGTTCCGTGCTGCGGAAGCTCTTCCTCTATGGCTCGACTGCGGCCGGGCTGGTGGTCATGCTCACCAATGCTTACCGGCTGATCCGCGATAGTACATGGCTGGCCTTCGGTGCACCCATCGCTGCCACGGAACTGCCGGCCGGCTGGCTGCACTGGGGCTTCATGGCAGCCGGCGGCGCTGGATTGATCTATTTCTGGTACACCGTGCTGGGCGCCGACGCTGACTTTGGCCAAGAGCGCAGCGCTGGGCGTTTCGTGCGCCAGATATTCCTGGCTGTGGCCGGCCTCATCGGGCTAGGCATTGCCATGTGGGGTGTCCGTACGCTCATCGAGCTTGGACTGCGAGTGATCGTCGACCAGGCAACGGACGCGCTCGATGTGCTGTGGTGGCGGTTACCGCTGGGGGGTGCGATCAGCCAGCTTCTCGTTGGCCTGTGGCTGACCCATGCAACGTGGGAACAGTGGCAGGAGATCGTCAAGCGCTACGCGGCCGAAGGCCGTGCCGTTCTGCGCCGGATCGATCTCTATATCTGCGTCGTGGCTGGCGCCGTAGCGACGCTGACCCCTGCTGCGCTGCTGCTGCGCGAGGGGCTGCTCATCCTGTTCGGCACAGGCGGTGGCTCCACAGCCGAGCTGCTCGACCGGATGGTCGGCCCAGTGTCGTTCATTCCGGTGGGCGCTGTGGTCTGGAGCTGGTACTGGCGCACGTTGCGTCGCGAGACGGACGCCTACGGTGACAGCGGCGAGAGCGCAACCGTGCGCCGCATCTACGCCTATCTGGTGGCGGCGACGGGGCTCGGCCTGCTGTGGGTGGGCGCAGTGGAACTGCTGCACGCCCTTATCGACGCCATGCTGGTGGGCGACATCTGGCACGATCCGCTGGCCAACGGCATTGCGCTGCTGGCCGTGGGCGCGCCGATCTGGGCGATCTTCTGGCGCAGGGTGCAGCAGATCGCCGGGCTCGACGACGCCGCAGGCGTTGCCGAGCGCGACTCGTGGCCGCGCAAGCTCTATCTCTACGGTGTGGCGCTGGTGGGTGCGCTGGTGCTGCTGGTGACGCTGGCACAGGTCATCTATCGCGTGCTGCTGACCTTGCTAGGTGAGCCAGGTATCGCCCTTTCTTCCAACGAGTTGGCACATCAGCTGGCAGACAGCGCCGTTGCAGCTGTGCTGTGGGGCGTTCACCTGTGGGCGATTCGCCACGACGGGCGTTATGCCAGGCCGGCTGAAGCGTTGCCTGCACAGGCCGTCCCGCTCAGCATGGCAGACAAACGGGTGCTGCTCGAGGCGCAGATTGCCCAGCTGGAGCGGCAGCTGGCTGTGGTGCGGGCGGAGTTGGCGGAGCTGGAGAAAGGATGAGCCCGACAGCTGAGCGGTATGCGTCCCGCTGCGGTCAATCGGCAAATAGATTGCATCCTTGCTCACATTGACCCCAAACTGATAGACGAGTTGTCCCCCATACCACCCCGTCGCCACGATGAGGAGCGCGCCGAGCACGACCACGGCGAAAATCCAGGCACGGGCGCCGGCATCGTCGAGCAGGTCGGCGGTGAGATCGCCGCGCCGCTCGCGTGCCTTCCGTGCCCTGGCGCCGCGGAAGAGCCAGCCCCGGTAGAGCAGGAAACCATAGAGCACTAACACGGCCAGCCCGGCGCTGATGTGGAAGTTGAGCACGGTGCGATAGGGCGCATCGGGCGGCAGATCGAGCTGGGCCAGCAGCCCTGTCAGCACGGCCACGCCGCCGCCCAGCCAGCCCAGCCCCAGCAACAGCCAGATGGTCAGCCGCAGATCGATGGCCGGACGGCGGAACAGGTGAACCAACGTCAGCAGGCTGGCCAGCAGCAGCAGTGCGATGGGGAAGTGAACGGTGGCTGGGTGAAGATGATCCAGGAGGTTCATGGCTCAGGAAAAGAACTCACAGACACGGGCACACAATGCCCATATATTTGTCTCGTCAGAAACACATGGCCTACGGCTACACCCAATGTCACGTTTCTACCATACAATCGAGGGACAAAGCAAACGGGCATGGTGGACAGCGAGAAGAGTGGCCCAGTTCTGACCACGGATCGATAGAATGCTGTCGTGCGCAGAGCGCCGAGTGAAGAGGAAGGTACAGGATGATCAAGATATCACCATCAGAAATCACGCCGGAACACGTTTTTCTCAACCGCCGCGCCTTTATGGCAGCAGCCGGTATGGCGGCAGGATCGCTGGCCCTGGCGGCTTGTGCCCCACCGCTGGGCATGGGCGGTGCGCCTGCCGAAGTTGCCGAGCCGGCACTGGTCGCCGCGGTCGGCCCTGACTCGCTCCCCGAGGCGCTGGCCCACGCCGATCCGTATGCCGGCGCCGATAGCGACGAACTGGGTGACCCGTTGAACAAGTTTCAGGAGATCACC